>SUZP01000042.1 GCA_015059865.1 Rikenellaceae bacterium
TCCAATCCATTGTGAAGCAGTTCCAGTTGTGGAGAACAGTAAAGTCTGCTGCCAAACCAGCAACCCACTGCATACCGAAACGAGCCTCTACATAAGTCTTACTGCCATAGAAGCACTCTGCGTCAACCTGCAAACCAGAGCCCAAACGAGCACCGACAGACCACTTCTGAGCAGTAATAGTGTCAACCACCTTGTTCTGAGCCGAAACTGTTGCTATGCAAAACATAGCTGCCAAAACGAGAAAAATCTTTTTCATACGCATTTAATTTTTAAGTGTTTAAAACTATATAAGAATGTAATAATGTTCAATACCTCATCTTTCCTATTGCAAATTTAGTTATTTTTTCGGTTCATGCAAATAAATATGGTATTTTTTTCAACCGATTTTTATCAACAAATTATTTTACAATCAGAAAAATAGTTTTAGGCGAGTAGAAGCAAGAGTACAAAAACACGAAATTGGCTACTTCCATAACCTCTGCATAAACAATCCCCGAGGCTGGGGAATACTTGGCGTATTTCCCTGTCTCGGGGATTGAGCGTAACACAGCAAACGCTGCTTAAAATCGTTTTTATTTCATCGCCTGCTCTACAGCAACGGCAACAGCAACGGTAGCACCTACCATTGGGTTGTTACCCATACCGAGGAAGCCCATCATCTCAACATGAGCAGGTACCGAAGACGAACCTGCGAACTGAGCGTCAGAGTGCATACGACCAAGGGTATCGGTCATACCGTACGATGCAGGACCTGCGCCCATATTATCTGGGTGCAATGTACGGCCTGTACCACCTCCCGATGCTACCGAGAAGTACTTCTTACCTGCCAATACACGCTCCTTCTTGTATGTTCCTGCTACTGGGTGCTGGAAACGGGTTGGGTTTGTCGAGTTACCGGTAATCGATACATCAACATCCTCACGCCACATCACTGCTACGCCCTCGCGAACATCATCAACGCCATAGCAACGCACCTTCGAACGAAGACCGTCAGAGTATGGAGTAGCCGAAACCTCGTGTACCTCGCCAGTGTAGTAGTCGAACTCGGTCTGAACATAGGTAAAGCCGTTGATACGCGAAATAATCTTCGCAGCGTCTTTACCCAAGCCATTGAGGATAACGCGGAGTGGGTTCTTACGAACTTTGTTTGCCATCTCTGCAATCTTAATTGCGCCCTCGGCAGCAGCGAACGACTCGTGACCTGCCAAGAATGCGAAGCACTGAGTCTCCTCGCGGAGCAGACGAGCAGCCAAGTTACCATGGCCGATACCTACCTTGCGGTCCTCAGCTACCGAGCCGTTGATACAGAATGCCTGCAAGCCCTCACCGATAGCCTCGGCAGCATCAGCAGCAGCTGTGCAACCCTTCTTAATTGCGATAGCAGCACCTACAACATAAGCCCACTTTGCATTCTCGAAGCAGATTGGCTGAGTCTCCTCGCACATCTTGTATGGGTCCAATCCCTTCTCCTCGCAAATTGCCTTTGCCTCCTCGATACTCTTAATACCATATTGTGCAAGCACAGCGTTAATCTTATCAATTCTGCGCTCATAGCTCTCAAATAATGCCATAATCTTTCTGATTTTTTAAGGTTTAACAATATGGTTTACTACTCGTGGCGTGGGTCAATATACTTAACAGCCTCCTTGAAACGACCGTACGAGCCCTTTGCCTTCTCCAATGCCTCAACAGGCTCTACGCCCTTCTTTACGAAGTCCATAAACTTGCCGAGGTGAACAAACTCGTAGCCGATAACCTCGTCGTTGGCATCGAGTCCCATACGAGTACAGTAACCCTCAGCCATTTCGAGGTAACGAGTACCCTTAGCCAAAGTACCGAACATAGTACCTACCTGCGAACGCAAGCCCTTACCGAGGTCTTCGAGCGAAGCACCGATAACGAGACCGCCCTCCGAGAAGGCAGACTGTGTACGACCATAAACAATCTGCTTAAACAACTCGCGCATAGCGGTATTGATAGCATCGCAAACGAGGTCGGTGTTCAACGCCTCCAAGATAGTCTTGCCCGGAAGAATCTCCGAAGCCATAGCAGCCGAGTGAGTCATACCCGAACAACCGATAGTCTCGACCAAAGCCTCCTGAATGATACCCTCCTTAACATTGAGAGTAAGCTTGCAAGCACCCTGCTGTGGGGCACACCAGCCAATACCGTGAGTAAGACCAGAGATATCCTTAATCTCCTTAGCACGCACCCACTTGCCCTCCTCAGGAATTGGAGCTGACTCGTGATTTGCGCCCTTCTTAACGCAGCACATCTGCTGCACTTCGTGTGAGTAAATCATAATTTTTCTCTATCTTTTAGTTAATATAGACCTTTCGGTGCAAAGATACAACAAATTATTTGATTTCGAAAGTATCAACTATCCCCATTTTTAAAATTTTCTCAAAAAGAGATTGCCGACATTACTTGCTTCATCTTTTCGACTATCTTGTCGTTGCAGAGATTGCCGATACTGCCTGCGTGGGTGTGATGCACCTCCCGTGTCGGGGTATAACGCCCCTCCTGTACGGCAATACCTACCTCACGATACGCCTCGCGGAACGGCTTTCCATCTAAGACCAAGCGGTTTACATCCTCTACGGTAAAGAGGTAATCGTATCTCTTATCCTCCAAGATACCCTTGTTGATGCGGATATTTTGCAGCATAAAGTCGCACATCTCCATCACCTCGCAAATCTCGCGTGTGGCAGGGAAGATAATATCTTTCAAGAGCTGCATATCGCGGTGGTAGCCGAGAGGGAGATTGGCCATCAGCAGAGCAATCTCGTTTGGTACGGCTTGTAGGCGGTTGCACTTGCCGCGCGTAATCTCGAATACATCGGGATTCTTCTTGTGCGGCATAATGCTCGACCCCGTAGTAAGATTGTCGGGGAACGATACAAAGCCGAAGTTCTGGCACATAAATAGGCATATATCCATCGCAAAGCGACCTATTGTCGAGGCCAAGCCCGCTATGGCAAAGGCTGTTGCACGCTCGGTCTTGCCGCGGCTCATCTGCGCCGCTACGGCGTTGTAGTGGAGCGTCTTGAAGCCTAACAACTCGGTGGTCATCTCGCGGTTAAGAGGGAACGACGAGCCATATCCCGCAGCCGAGCCGAGAGGGTTTTGGTTGGCGGTATCGTAGGCCGCTGCGACCAATCGCATATCATCGACGAGCGACTCGGCATAGGCTCCAAACCACAAGCCAAATGATGAAGGCATAGCGATTTGCAGGTGGGTATAACCCGGCATAAGGGTATCTTTGTGCTCCTCACTGAGCGCAATCAGGCGGTCGAAGAGTTGTTTGGTATGACGAGCTATATCGCGCAACTCATCGCGCATAAACAACTTCAAATCAACGAGTACTTGGTCGTTACGCGAACGCCCTGAGTGTATCTTCTTGCCCACATCGCCCAACTTGCGTGTCAGCATCAACTCCACCTGCGAATGGACATCCTCAACGCCCTCCTCAATAACGAAGTTACCCTTTTTAGCCTCCTCCAACAACTCGGAGAGTGCCACGAGCAGTTGTTCCAACTCGCTCTTTTCGAGCAGACCGATTGTTTCGAGCATCTTGATATGCGCCATCGAGCCCTCGATGTCGTACTGCGCAAGTCGCAAGTCGAGCAGCTGGTCGTTACCTACGGTGTATTTTTCGATAGCCTTGTCAGGCTCAAAGCCCTTGTTCCAAAGTTTCATATATTATATAGTATCTTTCAATTTATCCAAAAGTTTGTCGTATAGTACGATACCCTCTTCAATCTCGCTTATGAGTACATATTCGTCTGCCGTATGTGAGCGTGAAGATTCGCCCACGCCCATCTTCAATGCTGCCAAGCCCTGCATTATGGCGCGGTCGGAGGTTGTAGGCGATACGAAGGTAGTGCGACCTATCGCTTGTGCCGCCTTTACAAGTGGGTGTGCGAGCGATATTGCCGAGGCGCGTACTCGCGTGGAGCGAGGTACAACATCACACTCCAAAGCCGACTGCAACAACGCCACCACCTCCTCATTCGAGTAGGCATCGGTAGTGCGAACATCTGCCACAAAACGACACTCGTCGGGTACAATATTGTGCTGTGTTCCTGCCGAAATCTGTGTTACCGAAATCTTTATATCGCCCAACTGCTCCGAGGTGCGCTCGAAGCGGAAGTTGCGTAGTTGCTCGATGTCGCACATCGCCTTGTAGATAGCATTCTCACCCTCGTTGCGTGCTGCATGACCACTCTTGCCATGGGCGGTGCAGTCCAAAACTACCAAACCTCGCTCGGCCGTTGCTGCCTGCATCGAGGTAGGCTCGCCCACCAAGACCATATCGACCTTTATACTCTCCTCCTGCAAGTGCGGCAGAAACGAGCGCATACCCCTCTCGCCCATATTCTCCTCCTCGGCAGTGAGTGCCAAAAGAAGGTTGTATGGTCGAGTTGTGGTGTCGTAGTTGTTGCAGAAGGTTGCCACAAGCGACACGAGCGAAGCCCCTGCATCGTTGCTGCCCAAGCCGTAGATGCGCCCATCTTCGATTGTAGGCTCGAATGGGTTGCGAGTGTAGGCTGGTGATGGCTTTACCGTATCCTGATGCGAGTTGAGCATCAATGTAGGTTTCGATGCATCAAAACCCTGCGAAAGGGCGTAGATATTATTGTGATGACGGCGCACAGCAACACCTCGCGCAGAGAGTTCCGCTGCGAGAATATCGGCCGTACCACTCTCCTCGCCCGAGAGCGATGGCGTGGCTATGAGCCGTACAAGTAACTCTATTGCTTCTGTAACCGTCATTTTATTTTATTGTTGTTCCTGCTGTTGGGTTGGTGAGTTGAGCCGAGTGCTTAATCGTAACACTCGTTACACCCTGCTCGATAGCGCGAAAGGCGTTATCAATCTTCGGTATCATACCCTTCGAGATAATACCCTCACTGCGTAAAGTAGGATAATCTGCCTTGGTAATCAACGAGATAACCGACTCATCATCCTCCACATCACGCAACACCCCCTGCTTCTCGAAGCAGAATACCAAATCGGTTGGGGCGATTGTCGCTGCTGCCACCGCCACTGCCGAAGCCACGCTGTCCGCATTGGAGTTCAGAAGCGAGCCTTTTGTATCGTGCGTAATGGCACAGAATACGGGTGTAATGCCGCTTTCGAGCAGCGTTGCGAGTAGTGCAGTGTTGATTTTACCCGCCTCAATATCGCCTACATAGCCATAGTCGAGTGGCTCAGGGTTGCGCTTTACGGCAGGTATCATATTGCCGTCAGCACCCGAAAATCCGAGTGCATTACACCCTGCCGCCTGCAACTTTGCTACGATGCGCTTGTTGAGTAAGCCTGCATAGACCATCGTCACCACATCGAGCGTAGCGGCATCGGTTACGCGCCTGCCCTCGACCATTGTGGTCGGAATCTCCAACTTCTCAGCAAGGCGTGTGGCGAGCTTTCCGCCACCATGAATGAGTATCTTGGGCGAAGGTAACGATGCGAAATCGACAACAAATTGCTCCAATGCCATATCATCATCGATGACATTACCTCCAATCTTTACTACTGTTATATCTCTATTTTGCAACATCATCTACTCTGATTAGGATAGTCGATTGTATAGTGCAACCCCACCGACTCCTTGCACTCACGCGCTTGCTTGATTGTGAGGTATGCCACAGCAATCATATTGCGCAACTCGCACAACTCGCGGCACGGCTTAGTGCGGTTGTACAACTCCTCGGTCTCCTGCCAAATCACCGCCAAGCGCTTCAAGGCGCGTTCAAGGCGCAAGTTCGAGCGCACAATGCCGACATAGTTCGACATTATCGAGCGCAACTCCTTTCTATCCTGCATTACGAGGACCATCTCCTCCGCCTCGGCAGTACCCTCGAAGTCCCAATCGGGAATACCCTCCTGAAAATCGACCTTCTCCAACTTCGCGAGTGCGTGGCGCGCAGCAATATCCGAATAGACAAACGCCTCGGTGAGCGAGTTCGATGCCAAGCGGTTTGCTCCGTGCAAGCCCGTACAACTACTCTCGCCCAAGACATAGAGGCGACGAATGGAGCTCTCGCCATTATAATCAACCTTCACACCACCACAGCAATAGTGCGCCGCAGGGCATACGGGTATCATATCCTTTGTGATATCGATACCTATCGAGAGACACTTCTCGTAGATATTCGGGAAGTGGTGCTTGGTCTCCTCAGCAGGCATATGGGTAACATCGAGATAGACGAACTCCTCGCCTCGAATCTTCAACTCGTGGTCAATCGAACGAGCCACAACATCGCGCGGAGCCAACGACTTCATCGGGTGGTATTTATGCATAAACTCCTTGCCATTTTGCAGGCGCAGCACTGCTCCATAGCCACGCATAGCCTCGGTAATTAGGAACGATGGCCTTTCGCCCGGATGATAGAGCGCCGTCGGATGAAACTGAATATACTGCATATTCTCGGTTACAGCCTTGGCACGATGACACATCGCAATACCATCGCCCGTTGCCACCTCTGGATTGGTCGTCGTATGGTAGATATTGCCACAACCACCCGCCGCCACAACCGTAAACTTGGCGAGCGCAGTAATTATTTCGTTAGTCTCGGTGTTGAGAACATAGGCTCCAAAGCAGGCCAATCCTCGCGTATGTCGAGTAACAATCTCGCCGAGGTGGTGCTGCGTGAGCAAATCGACCGCAAAGTGGTTTTCGAGAAGGGTGATATTCGGATGATTGCGCACCTGCTCAATCAGAGCACGCTCAATCTCCGCACCCGTAAGGTCTTGATAGTGAAGTATGCGATGCTCCGAGTGGCCACCTTCGCGATGAAGGTCGAATCCCCCATCCTCGCGGCGGTCGAAGCGTGTACCCCAACGAATTAAATCCTCGGCCGAGCGCGGTGCATTGCGCACAACCAGCTCCACAGCCTTCGGGTCGCACTTTCCCGCACCACAGACAATAGTATCCTCGATATGCTTCTCGAATGTATCGGGTGCGTATGTTACCGAGCAGATACCACCCTGTGCATAGTTGGTATTACACTCATCGAGTCTGCCTTTGGTAACGACAGTAACAGTGGCAGTGTCTGCAACTTTAAGCGCAAAGCTCAAACCTGCCGAGCCTGAGCCAATAACCAAAAAATCGCTCTTCATCTTTGCAAGGTAGTTTATTATGCAGTATACCTATATATATTATATAGTCATCAAGGATGTCACAGGTGCAATCTTCTCCAATCGCGCCTTGCCGTTTATCTCCTCAATCTCCACGAGGAAGACAAACTCCTTAATCTTCACCTTGTAAGGCTTGCCGTCGCGATATACGGTGAGTTGTTCGAGCGACTCGGCAATGCCAAGTGCTGTGCCACCCGTAGCCAACACATCGTCAAGCACCGTAACATAGAAGGTATCCCCCTCGGCAACACCGGCAGTGATGTCGCTCAGGCGGTAGTATAGTTTGTCGAAGCCATACTCCTTTTCGATACACACCTCCACCAAATCGCCATTGTTGAATGGCAACTTACCGCTTTTGCGCATCGGAATAATATTCTCTACTATGCCCTCCTCCGACAAGAGTGGAGCCGTAAAGAGGAATGCGCGCGCTTCGGGAGCTGCAACATTTGGAGCAGTGGTGGCCTTTTTCAGCGCCTCCACAACCTCGCGAAATGCCTTTTTAGATTGCAAGAAGGGGATAATATCGATAAAGTTGATACCCTCCTTCGGGAAGTTTTTGTAAAATTTCAGTGTCTCAATCATAGTATTATGGTCCTAATTACCTACAAAGATAGCACAAAATAATTAAGAATTAAAAATTAAGAATTAAAAAACGGAATTATATAGTTTAGTGTTGTAAAAAATCGTCATTGTGAAGGAGCGTAGCGACTGCGACAATCTCCCTTATATTTTTATTAAATTAACAGCGGGAGATTGCCACGAGCCTATCGGCTCTCGCAATGACGCTCTTGTTTATTATCAACAACACTAAACTATATAATTCCGTTAAAAATTCTTCGACGGAGAGTTTAGGGGGTAATTAGGAAAGAGGGGAGAGATTATAGGAGTGTAGGGAGTTTAGTGAATTTAGTAAAAATCTCTCTATACACCCTAACGCCCTCTAACGCCCTCTAACACCCCCTATCTCCCTCTTTCGCATTTTTGTACACAAAAAATGCGCCCCTCTTTCGAGGAGCGCAAAGTATAATCGAACAACAAAATTCCTACTTGATAGGATTCTCAGTGAGATAGTCGTTAATAATAACCGAGTGGCTGTCAGGATACTCTACAAAGTAATTTTCGTTCTCAACAGGAGCAGAGCCACCCCAATAGTTACCCGAAAGGTCGATATCTGTGTAGTAAACGCTTGCGCAAACATCGTTACCCTTGGCATTTTCACCATTTACAGTATTTCCGATAAATGCGTTGCCTGTAATTGTTGCAGCATAACCAATCATAATACCACCTGCAACACGCTTGCTGGTACCAGCATTTACGGTGTTATTCTGGAACAAGTTACCAGTGACAACATTATTCTCGGTGAAGCCCATATAGAGAGTTGCAGCGTTGCTGCTACTAGTCACGGTTACTGTATTATCAACGAACTTGTTGCCATTGATAGTAGCACCTGCACCCTTAACATAGTAAACTACGGCAGTAGCGCTACAAGTGTTCTTCTCGAATACGCAGTTCTCAACAACCTGAGGGTCATTGTTTGCACCGTCATAGTTAAGAGAAATAACCATACTGCAAGTGTTGTTCTTGAAAGTTGAGTTCTTGATTGTGCTCTTACCTGTAAGACGCAACAAACCCTGAACCTGGGTGTGATTACAATTTTGAACAGTTATATTGTCAACATTTACAACTGTATTTGATCCACCAATACTACGCATTACAGCACCACCATTCAAGCCATCAAAAACGATATTCTTGAAGGTTGCAGTTGTTGCCTTAATATCATCAAAGAGAGCATACTCATTATTAAAGTTCTGAGAAATTGTATGTCCATTACCGTCGAGCGTAAAGTTTGGTGTATTTGTCATTACGAGTCTTTCGGTTACTGCGATATCATTAGCAAGAACATACTTACCACCAGCCTCAATAGCTGCTTTCAACTCAGCCGCATCTGTAACAAGTGGAAGCTCATTTACTACATAGTTGCCATCCTCCTCAACTACCTCATACTGAGCAGGAACATTGTTGGTGAGAACCTCCGAACCGTCAACCAATGCTGCCTTAGCAATCGAAACCTCAACAGGCCACTCAGTCGAGCCGGCAGTTACTGTGAGATATACATTGCCCTTCAACTGTGCACCAGCCTCAACAACGAGCTTACCAGTGTTTGCGTTCTTGCTTGGGTCCTGCATCCAGATAGACTTGTTTACACCCTCGATAACAGCACCATTCTTAACATAGAGCTCATTTGTAGCCTCTACGCCATTGAGGAACTGACGAACTGCACGATATGTCGATTTAACAGTTGCATCCTCGATAGTAGTAACAGCAACAGTGCCCTTACCATTTGTGAGGTTGTCGATACCATAAGCCATATCGGTACCACCAAGGTGTTCGATAACTACGCCACCCTTAACGAGGAGGTTACCACCAGGATTGTTCGAGATAACTGAGGAATATGCGTTCCAATCACGGTCGTTGGTAGCTGAGAGTTCGAGCTTACCAGGACCTACAACTGTGAGTTCGCCTGTGTTATAGATAAGGCCAAAGCTACCTGTTGCGTTATCGGTACCGCTAATTGTCTTACCATTAAGGTCGAGAACAACAGGTCTGCCTGCAGGGATTGTCAACGAAGCATCGAGCTCGATATCTCTGATCAGACGGATACCATCAGCATTAGCATTTTCAAAATATGTTTCAACTGCTTCAGCAAGAGAAGGACAACCATAGAACTCATTATATCCATCAAAATAGACAATTGCAACATTCTTTGCTATCTTACCTATAACCTCTGTTGTCTCGTCTATGTTTACCTCTCCTGTCAATGAGTTATTCTTAACAGCATAAGATTGCTCACCCTTCTCATCGAGTGCAATAACCTTACCGCCCTTGATGTTTACAACAGTACCATTTGCCATTGTTATACCATCGTTATTGAGGACTACAGCTGAATAGTTCTCTGCGTCGGTTTCATCAACACTTGTCAAGATTGAGTTGTTAACATTAATCTCCATATTCTCGCCCCAAACATTCAAAGCGATGCAACCGGTAACCTCACAATTGTTGATTTCAACCTTAGCATTGTCAGACTTACCAGGGAAGTTCAAAGCGTAAACAACATATTGACCTTCGCCACCAATCTTAACATTATCGAGAACAAGATTTCCGTTAGCGTTGTAGTTGATACCACGATTGCAACTTGCAGTAAACTTGATTGTAAGGTCCTTGATAGTTACATTCTTGTAGGTCTCATTCTCAACCTCCGAAACGATATCGATAGCGCGTTCAGTACCGGTATAGGTCAAAGTCTTGCCACCACCATCGATAACAAAAGACTTCGCGATAGTAGCACCAGCCTCAGCCTCAGCTCTTGAAATCGTAGTACTGAGTGTGATATCGTTCTTCAAAACAGCGCCACCTACCTCTGGATTTGTAAGAGCAGCTTCGAGCTCGGCAGCAGTAGTTACAGGAACCATATTAACCACAGTATCATTGTCGCCACCTGTGCCCGGAGTAACCTCAACCTCAACCTTGGTGCTGTCGGTAAAGAGTGTACCTACCAAGTTGGTCTTCCAGTTACGGCGTGCAGGTGCCATTGGATACTCTACCTTGAAGTTCTTTGTACCATCGGTTGCCTCCATTGTACATACGCCCAACGAAGCATTCGCCTCTGGACACAATACATAGTTCATCGCAATCCAAGTATAATTCTTGCCACCTGCGGTCAAAGTTGCAGTCTCTGTCTGTGGAGCCTTAGCTGCAAAGGTAACCTCAACAGCATCCTCAACCGAGCCATCAACGAAGTTCAAAGTCTCGTAGGTCGAAACGGTGAACTTTGTGGTGTAGTCGTTCACATCGAAGCCCAAAGCCTCAGCTCTATCAAGGTCTGATGTTCCGAAGTTTACCTGCGCAAATGGGCGCTTCAAATCTACCGAAGCCTGTGTTGTTCCCTTAACCTCAACCTGCAAAATGCCATAGAAAGCATCGCGGCTCTCGTCGTTAGCCTCTGCACCAGTGTAGCTTACGCTGACCTTCTTGTTAGGGAAGTCAGGGGTGTAGTAACCCTTGTCTGCATCTGCCCAGAAAGCAAAGTTGTAGGTCGAGCCAGTCAAAAGGCTCAATTCAAGCGTTGCCTTGCGGTCTACGAGAGTTACAGCCTCAGCAGTGTAGATGTGATTCCAATTCTCATCATAGACTGCATACTGAAGCTTAGTAGCCTTCTCGCCATCAGCAATAGTACGCGAACTCGAAGCCGCAGTCGCTACATTCAACGACACAACAGCCTCGTCACCAACCGTCTGCACGCCATCAACATCGGCCTGTACGCACGATGTTACAAACAGCGCAACAATCGACATCAATGTCAAAATTGATTTTTTCATAGTGTGTGTTTTTTAATAATTGTAATTTAATAAAATGTGTTTATTTAAGTGTATTTAATAAATCCGTATCTCTTCCAACTGATATTTTAGTTTGCACAAACGCTGTAATCGCTTGATTTGCAGTGTGTTATATCCCAAAATACCCCCCCCCGAAAAAATTCGGAGAGGATATTTCGCCATTTGCATCATCAAATACTGGACAAATATAATCATTTAAAGCAAAAAAAACAACTATTTTCGAGAAAATAAAAATAATTTCTTAAAAATGTGTACTATCTCGAAAAAAAGTTTTACCTTTGCGAGCTATTTATTAACTAATTAAATATTTTACGATTATGCCAAAAATGAAAACTAATGCCGCTGCAAAGAAGCGTTTCGCTTTCACCGGCACAGGTAAGATTAAGCGCAAGCACGCTTATCACAGTCACATCCTGACCAAAAAGACTACCAAGCAAAAGCGTAACCTCTGCCACACCGGAGTTGTTTCGAGTGTAGACGAGCCTAAGCTTTTGAAATTGTTGGTTAAATAATTTTTAATCACAGTTTCGCTAATTAACAATTTTTTATTAACCGAGGTGAAACAGCCCCAAAGAGTGCGAGAGAATCGTGCCGCTGTTAATCTCATCAAAAACTTTTAAATTATGCCACGCTCAGTAAATGCTGTCGCATCACGCGCAAGAAGAAAAAAGGTTTTGAAGCTTGCCAAAGGTAACTTTGGTTCAAGGGGAAATGTTTGGACAGTAGCAAAAAATACTGTCGAGAAGGGTTTGCAGTATGCTTACGCACACCGCCGACTCAAAAAGCGTACATTCCGTTCGTTGTGGATTACTCGTATCAACGCTGCTGTCCGCGCTTACGGTATGACCTACTCAGAATTTATCGGTAAAGTCAATGCTAAGGGTATCGCCCTCAACCGCAAGGTTATGGCTGACTTGGCAATGAACGAGCCAAAAGCATTCGAGGCAATCGTAAAAGCAGTTAAATAGTAATTTGCGTTTTATCGCACGACCGCTATCTCTTGTAGGTAGCGGTCTTTTTTTTGCAATGACTTAATTCAAGGGAAGACAAAAACGCAAAATTATTTAACTGCTTTTACGATTAACTACTATTTAAACTCCTCCCCTAAGTTAGGGGAGGTGGCTGAAAGCCAGAGGGGTATGTCGCTCTCGGCTCTCGGCTCTCGGCTCTCGGCTCTCGCTTCTCGCTTCTCGCCTAAACTCCTACCCTATTATATACTTTCCAATCTTCGGAATCTTTTGCAACACTACGGCAATTACAACCGAAGCGCAAAAGCCAAGAACAGCAGAGACGATAATCTCCACAGGCGATGTCCACACGCCAAGCTTACCCTCCAAGCCCAAGCCAAGCCACTCGCGAATTGCGCCACTAATAGGCACCAACAACAGAAGGTGCAAGAGATATACGCCGTAGCTCGCCTTCGAGACAGGCAGCAGCACCTTATGATAGAATTTACCGTCGCACTTTATCTTCTTGAAGAGGAGTATCCACGCCACGGTCATCAACGCCACACCCACGGTGTCGTTGCACCAAGTGGTCTCCCACCACATAGCCTTCCCGACCAAGCCTTCAACGGGAAATACACCCTCGGTCATCTCGAACACGCGACGCAAGAAGCCGCCAAAGACCACCGCAAAGCCTACGAGATATGATGGAATAGCAATAGCCAAAGTCCTCTTCCACGACAGTTCGCCCACAAAGCGGCGGAAGTACAAGCCCACAAGGAGATAGCCGATAAAGCCACTCACATAGTAGAATGTGCCGTAAGCGTTCCAGCCCGCCTCGCCCCACAATGGAGTCTGCGCAGCACGCGGAAGTCCCGACACGCCATACACGAACTTCATACCTTCAAAACCGCCTCCTACGACATCGCGCAAGAGAGGGATAAGGGTTGTAAATGCCCAGATGGCGAGATATACCTGCAACTCACGCTTACCAACCCTCTCCGCCCACGGCGAGAGTAACGGCATAAGCAGATAGACACCAATAAGCATATAGACAAACCACAAATGCCCTGCTGCGTAGTTAAAGTTGAGCAGCAGATTCTGAAAATTCTCCACAGGTTCTCCCCACGCAAAGGCGTAGACTACACTCCACAGCACAAATGGCACAAGCACGCGCACTACGCGGCGACGCAAGAACTCGCCCGATGAGTAGTGTAGTGGGAACTGCAAGTAGCTCGAAGCGACAATAAAGAGTGGCACGCACGCGCGCACAAAGGAGTCGAAGAATGACGACCAATAGGCATCTGCCTCGGTTAGTATAAGCGAGCCTTGACCTCCAAGATAGAATGGCTCGGTAGAGTGTACGACGATAACCATAAAGCAAGCTACCACACGCATCCAATCCACCCATACAACGCGATTTTCAGATTTAAGTTGGGCCATAGAATATTACTTTTAATAGTGATACAAAGTTTTAATAATGGCACAAAGTTAGTAAAATTTTCGGCGTAATAGATGATATTATTCAAATTTATACTATCTTTGTGCTTGCATAGGGAGAGATGCAGGAGTGGTTGAACTGGCCCGCCTGGAAAGCGAGTAAACCCCAAAAGGGTTTCGGGGGTTCGAATCCCCCTCTCTCCGCAAACGAAACAGAGCAAGGAGATGTCGAAAAAAGTTCGACATCTTTCTGTTTTTTTGGTAGTACGACACACAAATTTATTTGTGGGGCGAAGTAGCAAAAAACAGAAGAGGTTGATTTATCAACTCCTTGCGGAGTGAAGTTTGCAAGGTGCCCCACGGCGAGTGAGGGGAAAGGCGTTAAGCGGAGCAGCCATAGGCTGCGTAGTAGCCAATCCCCCTCTCTCCCACTAAAACAGAAAAGGTTGATGTATCAACTTTTGCGCAGTGCTTTTTGCAAGGAGCCCCACGGCGAGTGAGGGGAAAGGCGTTAAGCGGAGCAGTAATATTCCTCTCTTTACAACACTAAATTATATTATTCTGAAAATATTCTGAAAAAAAATGAAAAAAATATTTGGAGAAACGAATTTTTTGCATTTACTTTGTGATATCAAAATAATATCATTTTGAAAAGCGAACTACAAATGAAAACTGAATTATAAACCTTTTAATAATTAATTATTATGGAGACAAACAAGAATGTGGTCTATTCAGGCTGGAAGATGAACGGATTTGCGATGTTATTCATCGTGTTGTTGTCGTGGATTG
>SUZP01000043.1 GCA_015059865.1 Rikenellaceae bacterium
TGAGCTGAATTGCCTGACCAATGCTCTGTGTCTTATCTGCACTTGTGTACATACGAACATAGATAGTTACATAGTGCTGATACCACGCTGTCTTGCTTTCATCGTAAGGATTTACAACAACGGTCATTGTGTTGTTTGCATCGTCAAATACAGGAGTTGCATCTGGGTCGCCACCAAGCACATCATTAGAATCCGAAACTACATCAGAAGAAGTGTTGTTGATACGAAGCACTGCACCCTCAGGAGCATTTGCAAATGCATACTTAACAGTGAAAGTACCACCCTCAGCAGGAGTATAGAGCTCGTAGTTATCAGTCTCCTCGTTGTAAGTAACCTTCAAGCCAGGAGCTACCTCATAATCCAAGTCAAATGTAACTGCCGGCTGGTCATTTGTAACCTTAACCTCTGCATAGGTTGGATTACCGGCAACTACTGTACCCTCTGCATCTGTTGCAAATGCGAATACATAGTATGTCCAATCCTCTGGATAAGATGCATACTGAGTGTTAATCTCAAACACATAATCGGTAAGTGTTCCCTGACAAGGTGTTCCAAGAGCATAATTGCAAAGAGCATCCCACGCATTAGCATACCACTGAGTATAGTTGTTATAATTGCTCTGCGACTCTGCACCTACACAGTAGTAAGCATTTGCATCCGAAGGAACAATATCAGCAATGATTCTGTCATAGTGACTCTCCTTTACCTTGATTGTGAAGGTCAAAGGCTTCACATTTGGATTAGCCTCCTGCTCAACCTTTACAGTAGCTGTTGCTGTAATAGGCATCTCCATTGTCTCGCCATACATACTTACCATACACTTGTAAGTGTAAGTAACTGTAACATTTGCACTGCGCGACTTTGCGTATGCATTCTCTTTGCAGAAGAGGTGCAACTTACCAGTAGACGAAGCTGCGGCATCAAGCCACTCACTATCAGACTCAGCAGTCAAAACGCCATCCCAAGTAGGGTTCTCAACATTGCAATCAATAACAACGCAATCCTCTGCATAGCTTGCTGTAACGCTCTCCTTAGTAATATTAACAGCTGGCTGAGGAAGATTCTCTACCTCAAATACATGTACTAAGCCCTTCTGGGTAGTAGTATCCTCATATGTATCCATATTCAAGCCCCAGTTCAGACCAACTACAACCAAGTACATCTTCTTCTCAACACCACGCCAATTATAAAGTGAGCAGTTCATAACATTTCCTGTCATATGTGGATAAAGAAGTGCAGTTCCTCCCATATAAGGATTTGCCATTTGAGCGAAAGCCAAACCAAGACCACCATAACCCATTGGGTCTGCGTACAAAGCCAACTGCTCCTTTGCGTAGTCTACTGGCGACTTCTTTGCAGCATCAGCTCTTGTGCTCAAAGGCATAGGATCATCGCTTACCTCCAATGCAGACTCACCAAAAGTAAATGCGCCAAATACCATCTCCGCATCTGCAGCTGTGATAGTTGCAGTTGCTCCAATTGGAGACTGATCAGACCACTCAACTGTAAATGTAGCCGCTGGCGAAGCCTGCGAAACGGTTGCAGTTACAGGAGCTGCCAAGTTCTCATTGTTCTCATTTACATAGCTAACAGTAACCTCAGCTGTACGAGGATTGGTTACTGCGGTAAATGGTGCTGCTTCGAGAACGAGTTGATTGTCCTCGTTTACAGAAGCACTCAACCAAGTAGCCGAAGTCTCAGCTACCACATTTGCACCGATAACATCCTTCGAAAGGGTAACGCTCAATGTTGCAGTGCCACCATTAGCAGCAAAAGGCTCTGCAAGCTCACCAACGGTGAGGACAACATCATAAGTTGGTTCTGTTGTTGGAGGAGTTGTAGTACCACCATCATCAGTACCCTCATTAGTACACGACACGCCTACGAACAATGCGCAAGCAAATGCCAACATAAGTGTAAAAATCTTCTTCATAATTGTAAGAATTTGAAATTAAAAATAAGTGTTTTGTTATAAATTGTAAGTATGTCTCGATTTTAAAAACCAAAAAACGGATTTTTCGCCGTTTTCTGTATTGCAAATATATGTTGAGCAATTTGATTTTCCAAATATTTTTACATTTTTTTAATAAATCCCAGCTATTATTCAATAATTTGCAAATTTATGCGATGTTTCAGATTGAAAGTATAAGTCGGATGTTTGGCATCACGCCTGCGGCGTTCTGCGTCATCTATCTTTCAATGCTTCTCGAATTTTATCTATGACATCTTCTGGGCGTTTATAGACTAATTCATTTTCAAATCGCAGGACATATATTCCATATTGTCTATTTAGAATTTCATCTCGCTGTTGGTCATAGAGATTTCTACCCTCGGTAAAATGTGGATTACCATCAAGTTCAATAGCGAGTTTTTTCTGCGGACAATAGAAATCAAGGATAAACGCTCCTACACTAAATTGTCTACGAAATTTACAACCATCTATCTGACGAGATTTAAGCATAGACCACATTGTAGCTTCTGCACTTGTCCCATTGGTACGCAATTCGCGGCGAAGTGTAAGATATTCGTGGCGATTATTACTCTGCGTGTCCATAGTTAGATTCTATTATCTTAAAAACTCCTCCCCTGTTTTAGGGGAGGTGACTGAAAGTCGGAGGGGTTATTAATATATCTTTTTCCAACCCCCTCCGCTACGCTCGTCCCCCTAAAACAGGGGGACAGTTGTTCTGCGCCGCCATATTTTACAGTTTCTCGCCGAAGCACAAATCGCCCGCATCGCCCAAGCCCGGTACAATATATTTGTGCGGATTGAGAACAGGGTCTACGGTGGCCACCCACAAATCGACCTCTTCGGGGTTGGTGTGCTCCAAGACATAATCGACACCTTCGGTGCAGCCAAGCACCGAAACAATATGGGTATGCGCAGGTTTTCCGCCATGAGCGCACAAAACCTCGTATGCCGCAATCATTGAGGCGCCCGAAGCGAGCATTGGGTCGCAGAGAATCAGCGTCTTACCTTCGAGCGATGGGCAGGCGATATACTCAACCTTAATCTCGAAATCGCTCTCTGAGGTATATTTGCGATATGCCGACACAAAGGCATTTTCCGCATCATCGAAGTAGTTGAGCAGTCCCTGATGCAGTGGCAAGCCTGCACGAAAGATAGTTGCCAGCACCACCTTATCGGAAATAGACTCCACCTTCGCCTCGGCAAGCGGTGTCTGCACCGACTTTGTAGCATAGTTCAAAGTTTTCGAGAGTTCGTAGGCGGTACACTCGCCAATACGCTCCAAGTTACGGCGAAAACGCATCGAGTCCTTCTGCACATCAACACTGCGCAACTCTGCAAGGAATTTATTGATGATGGTGTTCTGTTTGTCCAGAATGTAAAGCATACCTATATTATATATAAATTGAGAATTAAAAATTGAGAATTGAGAATTATCGGTATTTTAGTACAAAAAATTATTAAATGGATAGCGGCCGCAGTGTATTTCGCGCACCATACCGTAGAGGTCGGTGCGGAACTTCTCTATATTGATGCGCTCCGCCGCCGAGATAAAGATGCACGGCGTATTCTGCTTTGCAAACCAGCTCTGCTTCAAGTCGTCGAGAGAACGATTCTCCTTGGTCGCAGGGGTGAGGTCATCCTCCTCCTTTGGCGTGTAGGTGTAGGCATCAATCTTGTTAAAGACCAGATATACAGGTTTCTCGCCTGCGCCAATATCCTGCAAGGTCTGCTTTACGACATCTATCTGCTCCTCGAACTGTGGGTGCGAGATATCGACAACATGGATAAGCAGGTCAGCCTCGCGCACCTCGTCAAGTGTCGATTTGAACGACTCGATAAGCTCGGTAGGCAACTTGCGGATAAAACCTACGGTATCGGACAAGAGGAATGGCAGATTGTCAAACACCACCTTGCGCACCGTAGTATCGAGTGTTGCAAAGAGTTTATTCTCAGCAAAAACCTCGCTCTTCGAGATTAGATTCATCAGCGTAGATTTGCCGACATTGGTATATCCCACCAACGAGACACGCACCATACCGCCACGATTGGAGCGTTGAACGGCCATCTGCTTATCAATCTTTTTGAGGTCCTCTTTCAACTTCGAGATGCGGTTGCGGACAATACGGCGGTCGGTCTCAATCTCGCGCTCACCCGCGCCACCACGGGTACCCGTACCTCCTCGCTGTCGTTCGAGGTGGGTCCACATACCCGCCAAACGAGGCAACATATACTCGCACTGCGCCAACTCGACCTGCGTCTTGGCGTAGGCGGTCTGCGCGCGCTGACGGAAGATATCGAGGATAAGGCGCGTGCGGTCAATCACTCGGCACGGCATCGCCTGCTCTATATTGCGCGTCTGCGAAGGGGAGAGTTCATCGTCGAAAATCACAACATTTATCTCGTTCTCCTCGCAGTAGGCGGCTATCTCTTCGAGCTTGCCCGGACCTACATAGATGCGTGACGAGGGTTGCGAGAGTCGCTGCGTGAAGCGGCGTTCGGTCTTGATTGATGCCGTTTCGGCAAGGAACTCCAATTCATCGAGGAACTCCTCCGCCTGACGAGGCTCCTGACCATCACGAATAACCGCCACCAAGACAGCACGCTCCTCGCGCGCCAACTCGACAACTACGCCCTTCTCTTTTTTATCTCGTTTTTCGTCTAACATTTTTCGTTTTGTTTAATAAAAGCCGAGCGTTGCTGCCCGGCTTTTACAATTTTAGCACCACAAAAAGTGCATTATAAATTGTTTTACAAGGCACTCTGCTAAATTTATTTAATGAGGAGATTTCAAGGCTTGCGAAACTTTTTAATGCGGAGCATACTCGGCGTATGTGAGCAATTAAAAAGTGAGCGTAACGCAGAAATCGCCCATTAAATGGATTTAGTTCTGGATACGGAAATCAATTGGCAAAGTATACTTCACACGCACCGACTGGTTACGCTGCTTGCCCGGAGTCCACTTTGGAGAGGTTTTGAGGATACGGATAGCCTCATCCGAAAGTGAGCTATCAGGGGTTTGAAGCACCTGAATATTGGTAAGCGAACCATCCTTCTCGATGACGAACATCAGAAGCACACGACCAGAGATATTATTCTCCTGTGCAATCTGAGGATAGCGCACCTTGCTCTGCACCCAGTTACGGAAGGTCATAAGGTCGCCACCCATAAACGATGGCATCTGCTCAACCTTAACGAATGGCTGGTCGTCTTCGATAACCTCCTCGCTAACAGCTACCTGCTGAATAATCTCGACATCCTCGGCGAACTCGGCGAAATCGACATTGGTCGAAATCTTCTCGTCGTTAGTTACGATATTGAGGATATCAGTGATTACGGTAATCTCGGTACGCTTTGGTGGCTCAGGTGGCTTTTGGTCTTGACGAGTAATCTCGGTAATCTCCTCTTCAACAACAGTTACAACCTGCTCAACCTGCTCAATTTTATACTCACGAGGAGTGTAGAGGAATGCAGCAATGACAATCAACAATGCCACTGCCAAACCAATTTCGAGCAACAAGACACGCTTGTTCTGAACATCTACTTTGGGGTTTTTCTTAATCTCCATTATCTCTATTTTTTTAATTTATTTACCTCTTTATTTGCCTCTTTTATTTGTCTCTTTTATTTGCCTCTTCCGATAGGGATAAAAATCCATTTACCACCTAATCAACCACAAATATAGGTATTATTTTTCAAAAATCACAGCAATAATAAAAAAATGAGAAAATTTTATCTACTTTTGTGAAAATTTCGCATCCGATGGAGAGGACTTTTTTATATGGTAAGAGTTTAGCAGAGTTGCAGGAGGTGTGCTCCGAGTTGCATCTACCACGCTTTGTGGCGAAGCAGATAGCCGATTGGCTCTATCGCAAAAATGTGCATTCAATCGAAGAGATGACCAACCTCTCGAAGGCCACGCGCTCGCTCCTTGCCGAGAAATTCGACTTGGGACTACGCGCCCCTGAGCGTGCTGACGAGTCGGCCGATGGCACAAAAAAGTATCTCTATCGCACCGCCGAAAACGAGTTTGTAGAGTCGGCATATATCCCTGACAGAGAGCGTGCTACACTCTGCGTATCATCACAAGCGGGTTGCCGTATGGGTTGTCGCTTCTGCGCCACAGCACGACTCGGCTTGAAACACTCGCTTTCGACCTGCGACATCCTCAATCAGATAGCTTCACTACCCGAACGCGACCGCCTGACGAATGTGGTATTTATGGGTATGGGCGAGCCGCTTGACAATATGGAGAATGTATTGCGCGCACTCGAAATAATGACCTCGGAGTGGGGCTTTGGCTGGTCACCGACACGCATAACGCTCTCCACAGCTGGTGTTGCGCGCGAGCTGCGCCGTTTTCTCGACTCTACGCAGGTGCATCTTGCCGTATCGCTCCACAACCCTTTCCACGAGGAGCGCGAGCAGATTATGCCTATCGAGCGCGCCTATCCCATTCGCCAAGTGGCTGATATTCTGCGCGAATACGACTTCACGCACCAACGCCGTGTATCGTTCGAATATATCGTGATGAGTGGATTGAACGACTCACCACGACACATCAAGGAGTTGTGCCGCCTATTAGACGGCATCAAGTGTCGCATCAATCTGATTAGATTTCACAAGATTCCCGACTCGCCATACTTCTCCCCTTCCGACGAGAAGATGATAGCCTTTCGTGATGCACTCACGCAGCGCGGCATTATGACCACCATCCGTGCTTCGCGTGGCGAGGATATCAAGGCTGCCTGTGGATTGTTATCGGCCGAAAATAGAGTCGATTAGAGCAGTGGCCTTGGTTATATTCCGGGTAAGAGTAACGCCACCAAACCAAAGAGTATAGCCGTTGCGATAAGCACCATAAATATTGTTCCGAGGCAACCAAACGAGTAGCCTAAAATCCCATATTTTGGCTCCGAGCCTGCGGGCAGTGGGTTTGAGATAAGGGTGGCGATAAGTCCAATAAGTGGCGTAAATAGTATAGATATAACAAATGCCCAACCGAAGCCGATATCTCTGCGACTACCCAAGAGTCCTACCAATACATCGAGCAGTATTCCCGATGCCAAACCAAAAATTGCAATTCCCCACATATTCTTATTTTGTAATTTTGCATTTTTAATTTTTAATTTTTAATTCTCGGGACATTCGATAGAATGTTCCGAATGGCAGCTCTTTCCCTGCTCGGTCCGAGAAGTACAACTCGCCAAACTCCTCCTTCGCAGGTGCGCCGAACATCTGATGCACAAGAGTTCGCGCAATGGTCGAAGACAATCCCATAGAGTACAAATTCAACACCAAGAAACCATCTTCGGCAAGCAACTCGGCGCACGCCTCCAACATCTCGGCGATATTCTGCTCCAACACCCACTTCTCACCATTTGCACCACGACCGTATGCCGGAGGGTCCAAAATTATGCCATCGTAGCGGTTGCCGCGGCGGACTTCACGCTGAACAAATTTCAACGCATCTTCCACAATCCAACGCACCCCCTCAATGCCACTCGACTCCATATTCTCGCGCGACCAAGTCACCACCTGCTTGACAGAGTCCACATGTGTAACCTCCGCCCCTGCTGCCGCTGCTGCAAGGGTTGCACCACCCGTGTAGGCAAACAAGTTCAACACCTTTGGCTTTGCCCCCTTGCCCTCAATCTTTACACGACAGGTATCGTATATAAAGTTCCAATTCGCCGCCTGCTCGGGGAAGATTCCTATATGTTTGAAGGCTGTACAAGCAAGACGCATCGTGAGGTGCATCGCCTTGTAGTCGTAGCGAATAGTCCAGCGGTCCTTCATCTGTGGCTTGTTGCGCCACTCGCCACGCTCCTCACTGCGGTCGGTACGGAGAAATGAGGCATCGGCAAGCCGTTGCCACTCGCGCTCATCGAGCGACTTTCGCCATACAGCCTGCGGCTCAGGTCGGCGCAGTGTGTAGCGACCAAAACGCTCCAACTTCTCGCCCTCACCAGAGTCGATAAGCTCGTAATCCTTAAAGTTCGGTGTTAAGTTCATATTAACTCTACCTCTCTCTGCGCGGCGATATTAACCATCAATTACTCTTAGTCAATCATTGTAACTCCGCCCATATATGGCACAAGCACCTCTGGCACCTTTATACCCTCAGGTGTTTGGTTGTTCTCCAACAACGCTGCCACGATACGAGGCAAAGCCAACGACGAGCCATTGAGCGTGTGAGCCAACTTGGTCTTTTTGTTCGAATCTTTGTAGCGAAGCTTCAAGCGGTTTGCTTGGAACGACTCAAAGTTCGACACTGACGAAACCTCCAACCAACGCTTCTGTGCCTCCGAATAGACCTCGAAGTCGTAGGTAAGAGCCGAAGTGAAGGACATATCGCCACCGCAAAGGCGCAAGATACGATATGGCAAGCCGAGCGACTTAACCAACCCCTCGACATGGGCAACCATACCATCGAGAGCCTCGTACGAGTTCTCAGGGAGTGCCAACTGCACGATTTCGACCTTATCGAATTGGTGCAGACGGTTCAAACCACGCACATCTTTACCATACGAGCCTGCCTCACGGCGGAAGCAAGGGGTATAGGCGGTCATCTTTACAGGGAACTCCTTCTCGTCGAGAATTACATCGCGGAAGATATTTGTTACGGGCACCTCGGCAGTAGGTACGAGGTAGAAGTTATCTGCCGTAGCGTGATACATCTGTCCCTCCTTATCAGGCAACTGACCTGTACCGAAGCCCGAAGCCTCGTTTACCATTACCGGTGGCTCAACCTCCTGATATCCTGCTGCGGTGTTGTAGTCGAGGAAGTAGTTGATAAGCGCGCGCTGCAATCTTGCACCCTTACTCTTATACACAGGGAAGCCTGCACCGGTCAATTTTACACCGAGGTCGAAGTCGATGATGTCATACTTCTTCGCCAACTCCCAGTGTGGAAGTGGATTTTCAGGCAGCTCCGAATAGTTTTCGTCAATCTTCACAACGAGGTTATCTTCGGCTGTCATACCCTCAGGAACGATATCGGCAGGGAAGTTCGGGAGCAACACAATCTGCGCCTGCAATGCCGCCGAGGTCTCCTCGTGCTGTGCAGAGAGCTCAGCCGACTTGGCCTTCAAGGCTGCAACCTGCTGCTTGCGCTCCTCCGCCTCCTCGCGTTTGCCCTGTCCCATAAGCATACCAATCTCCTTGGCTGCCTTATTCTGCTCGGCGAGGCAGTTATCCAACTCTACCTGCAAAGCCTTACGAGCATCGTCTAACTCCTCGATTTTTGCGATAATCGGTGCCGCATCGACACCCTTCTTGGCGAGCTTCTTAATTGCCAACTCCTTATCGCCGCGCAATTGTTGTAGTGTAAGCATATACTATAATGTTTATATTTTTTATATCTAATTTTGAGAACTAACGATATTACATTTTGCAAAATTATAAAAAAAGGGCGAAACGAACAACTATTTTTTTGTATCTTTGCGGAGCATGAAGCGATATATTGAACTACTTGCCCCTGCAAAGGATTTCGACACGGCGGTCGATGCCATCGACTGCGGTGCCGATGCCGTATATATTGGTGCTGGAAAGTTCGGCGCGCGCCACTCGGCAACAAACTCCGTAGAGGATATTGCCCGCGTAGCTGAGTATGCCCATCGCTACGGCGTGAAGGTCTACGCAACACTCAACACCCTACTCTTCGACAACGAATTGGAAGAGGCTCGCCGTCAGGCCCTTGCGCTGATTGATGCAGGCGTTGATGCACTTATTGTGCAGGATATGGCGTACTGCCGTATGGGATTGCCGATAGAGTTGCACGCCTCGACACAAACCAACTGCGTAACACCCGAAAAAGTGCGATTTTTCGAGGAGGTGGGCTTTTCGAGGGCTATTTTGGAGCGCTCATTATCGAAAAAGCAGATTCGCGAAATTCGCCAAGCGACCACTATCGAGTTGGAGGCCTTTGTGCATGGTGCAATTTGCGTATCGCAGAGTGGTCGCTGCTTCTTCTCGCGCTCAACCTCGGAGCGCAGTGGCAATCGTGGCGAGTGTAGCCAGCCATGCCGCTTGGAGTACGATTTGTGCAACGACAAGGGCGAAACGATTATCAAAAGCAGACACCTTCTTTCGGTGCGCGACCTCGACCTTTCGGCTCGCTTGGGCGAGATGATTGACGAGGGTATCACCTCGTTCAAAATCGAGGGCAGACTGAAAGACCGCACCTATATCCGCAATATTGTAACCCTCTACCGCCAACTGCTCGACCGCGAGATTTCGGCGCGTGAGGGCATTGTGCGCAGCTCAGTAGGGCGCAGTACGGTGGAGTTCGAGCCAAACGCCGCACGCTCCTTTACGCGAGGTGCCACCGAGTACTTCTTCGATGGCAAGTGTCGTGGCGTGGCTTCGTTCGACACTCCGAAGGCGGTGGGTGAGCGCATCGGCAAAGTTGTTCGTGCCGACCGCAGAGGTATCGTTCTCGACCGCAAACACGACCTCGCTACGGGCGATGGCGTATGCTTTATCACTGATGGCTCGCTGGTCGGAACAAATGTTGTGGGCGTGGAGGGCGACCGAGTACAGCTCAACCGCTACGATGGCGTGGCGGTGGGTGTGGAGTTGTTCCGCAACTACAACCGTCTATTCTCGCAAGCCGTTGAGCGTAGCCGCATTAGGCGAACAATCGCAGCCGACCTCGCTTTGGAGTTTGAGGAGAACAAAATAACCCTCACCGCCACCGATGAGGAGGGCGTTGTGGCGGCTGCATCTGTTGAGTGCGCCACCGAGGAGGCTCGCAACAGGGAGCGTGGCAAGGAGGCTCTGCGCAAGCAGCTGTTGCGCTCTGGCGATACGATTTTCGAGGTGCGAGATATCTCTATCGAAAATTTGCGTTTTGCACCGATGTCGGTAGTGGGTGCTTTGCGCCGACAGGTGCTTGAACTGCTCGAAAAAGAGAGGAAATATCGTTATTCGATAAGAGAAAAAGGGCTATTTATCGAAAAACAATACGCCAAATATCCAACCAACACACTAACCCCGCAAGACAATGTAACAAATCGCCTTGCGAGAGAGTTTTACACCGACCACGGCGTAACGGAGATTGCCGAGGGTTTGGATTGCCGACCTTCGACTTCGGGCGAGCAGGTTATTGTATCGGATTACTGCATACGCCGAGAGATTGGCGAGTGCTTGCTCGAAAAACCGCGCTTGCGTGGCGACCTCTACCTTGTGCGTGGCACAAAGAGATACCGCCTATGCTTCGACTGCAAGGCGTGCCAAATGAAGATAATCGATAATTAAGGTTATTTTTCGGCCATTGCCGTTTGCGCCTATTTTACCGCTACGGCGTCAATCTCGACCTTTGCCCCCATTGGCAAAGCTGCAACCTCATAACACATACGGGCAGGCTTTTCGCCCTCAAAATACTCTGCATACACTGCATTCATTGCCGCAAAATCCTTGATATCGTCGAGCAATACGGTAGTCTTCACAATATCCGAGTACTCCATACCCGCCTCGCGTAGTATAGCACCAAGGTTATTGAGCGACTGACGAGTCTGCTCCTCTATACTCTCAGGCATAGTGCCTGTTGCAGGGTTGATTGGGAGTTGTCCCGAAACATAGAGTGTAGCCTCAGCCTCTACAACTTTACGAGCTTGTGAGTATGGGCCCACTGCTTTTGGCGCATTTTGCGCTGCGATAGTAATTACCTTTGTCATAATGTTTTTGCTATTTGTTATAAAATCGTTTCAACTAACTTTTTTTACATCTTGCGTGCGGCAGACCACTCTACTCCTTTGAGAGATATCGCCCAACAATCAACGCAGCATCGTACACAAGGTCGGCACAAGGTCGTTTCTTATAGTATTCGGCACTACGAACAGAGGGCGTAGGCTCATCCTTCGTGCGGTCAAGCCCAAGCAGCGTGCGACAAACTATCGCCCCATTTTGTTTGCGAAATGCCTCGGCAAACTCCTGCACAAGTGCATAATTCGCCCTCTTCGCTTCGGCATTATCAGCAGTAGGACAAGGCGCAATAAACCCTGCCAAAAAGGCCATACCGCTAACCGTGCCACACACCTCGCGCAGCCGCCCCATACCTCCGCCAAACGATGCGGTGATGGTCGCCACCATCTGCTCGTCAAGGTTTGTTATATCGGCAAACGCAAGCGCTACCGACTGTGCACAGTTATACCCCTCACAAAAATACTCCTTGGCGCGTAAAGCACGCTCCTCTGCATTAATAACCACCCTATTCATCTCTACCAAATGCCAAACTTCGGTAAAGATAGTTATTTTATGGGAAAAATCCAAAAAAAAAGGAGCTCGCGCATCACTGCGCAAGCCCCCTCCTAATACCTATTTTTTAACACAATGAAAAGATGTTTACCAACTTGTCTCATCTTTCTCGGCTGGAAGTCCCGGCAACTCGTAACCGCCATTACCTCCACTTACTTGGTAGCCGCGTTCAGCCGCTACCTCATACGCCATAATCTCTGGCGCTGTATAAATTATCTTTTTCATAACTCCTAATTTTTAATTCTTAAATTCCAAAATTTCCCCAAACGATTTCGCTTTTGTTTGCCAAGAAGCTGCAATCGGTTAAAGTTGCCTTACCTGCTGCCGGACCTGCATAAGTTTGGTAATTCTCTTCTGTAAGAGGTGTAGCAGCCGTTTCACCAGGTCTTTGTATGCTACCGCCAAAAGCAATTGGGGAGAATGTAATAAGATTTGTTGTTCCCTGAGGTGTTCCTGATAGCATACCCACTTCGGCACCCTCGGTGGTAACGGATATATTGCAGAAGCATTGACACTGCATATATTTAGTATTTGTTGCTATTCTACCTGCAACTCCTCCAATTCTCTTTCTACCATCGTTCGATGTTGCAGTGACAGTGATATCTCCTGTGTTGATAATATAAGTAAAATCTATACCACCTTCCGAGCGACCAACGACTCCTGCTACACCCATACTCTCTGCATAGCCACCGACTTTGATATCTCCTGTATTTACAATCTGTCCGGTTTCGGCATCTGTCCAAGCTGTTCCTCGTATATTACCATCATTTATCTGTCCAACAAGACCTCCTACTGCCAAAGAGTTAGAAGCATGTGCATCCTCAGTTATCTCTATTTGACCATTATTGATAACCTTTGCCTTATCTGTTAAGTATGTAAATCGGAGATAATTATATCCTTCATATCCACCGATACGGATATTATAACCCTTTCCTGAGAATGTAATCTTGGCATCATTGCAAACAGTGACACCGTTAACATATACATTAGACTTTACTCTGGCTGCATAGTCCGGAGAAGAGCTATCAAGATGTGATAAAGAGCCTATAATTCCTCCTACAGCAGCATTCTTGTATGATGTGCCGCTTTGGAGTGTTGCAGATACTGTAATAGTCGCGCTTTCGGTGTTAGTGATATTGCCGTTTACATTAACAGTAACACCTTGAATAATACGCCCCATTACACCTCCAATACAAGAGGCATCCGTGGATGTTCCAGCGTGAGATATAGAACCGTAGTTGGTTACAGGACCATTGAAATCAAGATTTACATAATAGATAGTTTCACACCAAATACCTCCGACCTTTAAAGCGGCTATTGTTCCATTTGTTGATATTGAGCCCTTATTTACTATATTGTTGTTGAATGTAACTGTCTTTCTTGTATCGTCTGTTGAGCCATCAGTCTCTCCGCTAATAAGCGATACAATACCTCCTATCCAACCATTACGAGATGCCGACTCTGCTGTCTTAGTGATGTTACCAATGTTGGTGCAATTGTCAAAAGTTATTACAGCGCTCGGACCGAAGCAGACAGCCACAATACCTCCGATATTTAGGTTAGTTTTGCCTGTCTCATCGCTGTATTTTAGAGCGCCATTGTTTACACAGTTTGCAAATGATACATCTCCATCCGAAAGACCTACAATACCACCTATGACACCCTGCATATTCTTGGTTGTTGAATATTGTGCAAGCTCGATAGTGGCGTTATTTACGCAATTATCAAACTCTACATTTGTTGCAACACCTACAAAACCACCAGTAGCACCATCTGCATAGACATCCTCAGTCTCAGGGGCTACATCTGAGTCAATCTTAATCGTACCACTCACCGAGCAGTGCTCAACCTTAGGAGCGTTGCCATTTGCTACAAGCCGACGAGCAAATGCACCAAAGTTAGGATTTGACTTCTCCTCTACATTCGCAACAAGGTGCAAACCCTTGAACGAAGCAGCAGTGACATTGAACAATGGAGCATACAAGCCCTTGATAGCGTATCCATTACCTGTTATTGTTCCGGTGTAACTTGGCGCGTTGATTGGCTCCCAAACAGGATAGTTTACATCGCCAGCAGCTGGCATCTCAACATCATTTACAAAAACAGCATTAAGAGTTGAGCCACCCTCAACTGCCT
Source organism: Rikenellaceae bacterium (assembly GCA_015059865.1). GTDB lineage: Bacteria > Bacteroidota > Bacteroidia > Bacteroidales > Rikenellaceae > Alistipes. Next base: position 14,366 of record SUZP01000043.1, read on the forward strand.
CTCTGAACGCATACAAGTCGCTATAATCAGCAATTACAAATGTCTCAGTCTCTGCGACTGGCACAAATGCGATATTATTCGAGAACTCGCGTACATTTCCAGCGTTGAGAGGCTTGGTGCTGTCGGTTTTAACACTCTTATACATTACACCATCGGCACTCTCCAAGGTTACATACAACTCGCCATATACACCGGCTGGAACTGCTACATGGATATAGGTAA
>SUZP01000044.1 GCA_015059865.1 Rikenellaceae bacterium
GGAGGTAATGGCGGTTACGAGCTGCCGGGACTTCCAGCCGAGAAAGACGAAACAGATTGGTAAAATCTTTTCATTGGTTTATGTTGGGAGGGGCTTTCGCAGCGATGCGCAAGCTCCTTTTTTTGGGTGGCTTGTTAGAACTCCTACCCTTATCACGGCGCAGAATTTACTGGGGTTTACTGGGGACACACCTGCGGTGTTTTACTGGGGGCGGGCGTTCCGCCCTTTACTGGGGTTTACTGGGGTGCGCAGAAAGTAATTTTGCATTTTGAATTTCTCTACCATCTTTGCTCTTTTATATGTACAAAGAGTGCATCTAAACTTATTATTAGACGCACTCTTCAAAGCTTGTGAGCCGATTTCGGGATTTGAACCCGAGACCCCTTCATTACGAGTGAAGTGCTCTACCGCTGAGCTAAATCGGCAACGAGTTTAGCGATTTCGTTGGTGCAAATATCGTAAAAATTTCGCTATTTGCGCAACTTTCCCTAAAAAATTTGTACCTTCGCACGATATAAACCAAAAAAACTAACCAATCGATATCAATCTTCATTTGCCGCGCACACAGCTAAAAAATAACGGGATTATGCGAAAGATAACTATAAAACCTACCGAAAATCAAAATTTTATACTCCTCGGCGGAGAGTTCCAAACAACACTCGATATGGCTATGCGCTTGGAGGCGAATGGCAATTTCGAGGGTGCTTGCGATGTGCGCTACAAGGCATTTCAGCAGATTGTTGAGGCGTTGCCCGAAGATGAAGCTGTGGAGCTGGACTTCTCGCACTCGAATACTCGTGCAGCGATAGAGATTATCTACGGCTCGGCAGTGGACAACTTCCTTGTGGGGGATGTGGAGCTTGCAGCAGCGCAACTCGAACTCCTATTGGAGTGCGACAGCGAAGACCACATCGAAGCGACACCGCAATTGGCGCTGTGTTACATCGCCTTGGAGGAGTGGGAGTGTTTGGAGGAGATAGTGCCCGACTTGGGCGATAAAAGCGCATTTAGGCCACTTATTGAGGCGTTGGCGGAGTTTGCTCGCACGGGTAATGTTTCACCCGAAAAACTAACGGCACTGCGCCGCCATCGACACCTATACGAGGAGCTATTGGCCGATGAGCATCCTGCTGACGAGGCTTACCTGCGCGACATATCCTCGGAGCGCCCTACTCAACAGGCTATTGCTCGCGAAATATATCTGCGTTGCGAGCCGTTATTGCTGAAATATAAGGGGTTTACCTTGGTAGTGAAATAATTTCGTCTACCCCCCCCCATCGATTTGAAGACTCCACATTTGCTTGTGCTATCTTCTTGCCATTATAGTCGATAAAATATTTGTATTTGCCGAGTATGGCAATAAATGTTCCCGTCGCGACATCATATTCCAAGTGTTCATACATTGCGCGAATTACCTTCTTGCCTTCGCTATTGATAGCTCCCATCTTGTTGTTTTGGACAACAATAGCTCGCCCCTCTTGGAAGTTGCTTGCCCACGAAAATATATAACGAGTAATCGCCCGGCCATCGTCACCGACAAAGCCATAACGACCATGCTTGCAGAGCCGTGTAATGCCTTCGTATGCGCGAGGTTCGGCATACTCATCCCCGATAGGCTCTTGTGCCAAAGATTTTGTGCCTATATGTTTGCTCTGCTCGATGAGGGCAAGTAGGGGTGTTATGTTGTTCTCTGCAAGGTCACGCCACTCGGCATGCCAATATTTCAGCGGTCGCGCTGTGCCACTCTTGCAGATAAGGACATTTGTAGGGCGTAAGTTGTTGTGCTGGAAGCCTATCTCGTCAAGGCGTCTCCTCATTCGCTCAACAGCGCACAACAAATCATCAGCCTTATAGTGTGTAACCGCCTTGTCCAACATCATACCGCCATAGGTCTCCTGCAAGATGACTGCAAACTCCTCTCGCTGACCGAGCGAGTTGGTCAGCGTCACCTCATTGTAGAGTATGCGATTTTCGATTAGTGGCCCACGACTATGTTCGCAAGACTCCAATTCAAACTCCGCCATGCGTTGAATATCTTTGGAGTCGAAGGGTAGGTAGATTATGTAGTGTCGCTCATTCCACTCTATCTCAGCCTCCATAGCCGACTGCGTGCGACGAATAGCTATACGACCATTCTCCATAGAGGGTTTTATATCTCTCAATCTTTTGAAAGATAGGCTCGGCTTGGACAGAGCGCGCTCAAAAGCTATCATTGAAGGTATCATAGCTGCTATTTTACTAAGAGGGGGGTATCTCAACTAACACAGCTCTACAACTTGCCGTTACTCTTGAAGGAGTAGCTCTCGGTTGCTGTGATAATGATGTGGTCGAGCAGTTGTATATCGAATATCGATGTCGCCTCGCCAATCTTGGCGGTGATATCAAAATCGGCCTGACTTGGTGTTGCGCTGCCCGAAGGGTGGTTGTGCACAAGAATAAGGCGCGTAGAGAGGAGCTCCAAAGCTCGCTTTATAACTATTCGTTGGTCTACCACCGTAGCCTGTACGCCACCTTGACTTACACGAAAGCGCTCGATTACGCGGTTGGAGTTGGTGAGAAATATCGCCCAGCACTCCTCGTGCTTCAACTCTCGGAGTTGTGGGCGCATCAGCTCTACCACATCTTCGCTCGAAGTGATACACTGCTCTACGCCTTTGCTGGCTGTGGCAAGGCGCCGACCAATCTCTGCGGCGGCACGAATACGCTCTGCGCGCTTTGTGCCGAGTCCTGATACCATACGCAGGCGCGAAGAGGGCATTTGGGCTATGCCTGCCAACGAGCCACACTCGTTCAGCAAGGCGGCAGCCAGCATCTCGTCATCCAACAGCAAGGTGAGAAGCTCCTTCTCGTCGAGCACCTCTATACCTCGCACTGCCATCTTATTGTAAATCGTCTGCATATTATCTTGTCGAGTCTACTTCTCCAACTTATCTAAACGGTCGAGTAGTCGTGCGCACTCCTCGTCACTTGGCTCGTGCGATACCGACTGCGCTGCGCGCTGTTCAGCCTCCTTCTTCGAGGAGCCGATGCCGTGTCCAACCTCCAAGTTATCAATCAACACCGTGCAGCGGAAGTTGCGCGTTGCGCCAGCCCCCGTAGGCGTACCCTTTGTGCGGAACAGCACTGTGTGGTGATTCTTTTGTCCCCACTCAATAAGGCGACTCTTGAAGTCGGTCTCGGTCTCATCAACCTCCTCCAACGAGAGATTTTTCGAGTATATCTGATTGATAAGCAGTCGGTTTGCAAAGTTGTAGCCTTGGTCGAGATATATCGCGCCCATCATCGCCTCGAAAGCGTCGCCAAAGATATGCTTCTGCGTCGCATTTATCGAGCGACAGCAGATGATATGTCTATCCAAACCGAGCTTGCAGGCTATGGCATTGAGCGACTGACGCGATACCAACTTCGAACGCAATTTTGTCAGTTTGCCTTCGTCGTAGTCGGGATACTCGATAAAGAGATAGTCCGAGGTGACGCTCTCAATCACTGCATCGCCCAAGAATTCGAGTCGCTCGTTGTTGATACTACGCCCTTCGATATCTATTGATGCCGATTTGTGAACAAGAGCCAACTTATATAGTTCGATATTGTTCGGGATAAAACCGAACATATCGTCGATAATTCGATAGTATAATCTATTGCGCCCGAAATTACGGCGTATCGGACGAAGTATAAAATCAAACATAATCTTGTAATTAGATTTTGCGGAACACTACGGTCGAGTTATGACCTCCAAAACCGAAGGTGTTGCTCATTGTGCATCTTACATCACGCTTTTGAGCTGTTCCGAGTGTTAAGTTTAGCCTCTCGTCAATCTGAGCATCTCTATTCTCGACATTTATGGTCGGAGGGATAATGCCCTTGTGAATAGCCATTACACAGGCGAGGGCCTCAACTGCGGCAGTAGCACCGAGAAGGTGTCCTGTCATAGATTTTGTAGACGAGATATTCATCTTGTAGGCGTGGTCGCCAAAGAGTGTCTTGATGGCTGTCAGCTCAGCGATATCGCCGAGTGGTGTAGATGTGCCGTGGGCGTTGAGATAGTCGATATCTTCGATGCTCAACTCGGCATCGTTCAACGCCTCGCGCATCGAAATAATTGCACCTTTGCCCTCTGGATGTGGGGCAGTCATATGATGCGCATCGGCAGACATTCCACCTCCGACAACTTCGCAATATATCTTTGCACCTCGTGCCTTGGCGTGCTCATACTCCTCGAAAATGAGAGCACCAGCACCTTCGGCAATAACAAAACCGTCACGCTCTGCGTCGAATGGGCGAGAGGCGTGTTGTGGGTCGTTGTTGCGTGTTGAGAGTGCGTGCATCGAGGAGAAACCACCTACCGCATCAATGGTAACAGGAGCCTCCGAACCACCCGTTACGATAACATCAGCCTTGCCCCAGCGAATGAGGTTCAAGGCGTCAATCATAGCGTGGTTCGACGATGCACAAGCCGATGTAACGCTGTAATTTGGCCCCATAAATCCATACTTGATGGAGATGTGTCCGGCAGCGATATCGGTAATAAGATGAGGTACAAAGAATGGGCTGTAACGAGGGATACCATCTCCCTCGGCCCAGCCCATAACCTCATCATGGAAAGATTGGATGCCGCCGATGCCTGAGCTCCAAATAACGCCTGCGCGCTCCTTGTCGAGAACTTCGAAATCGAAGTTCGCATCCTCTACGGCCTCGGTCGCTGCAATGAGGGCGAACTGACAGAAACGGTCATATTTGCGCACCTCCTTGCGGTCGAAGTATCTGCTCCAATCGTAATTCTTAACCTCACATGCGATGCGCGACTTGAAATTCGTTGCGTCAAAGAGGGTTATTTCGGTTGCACCTGAAACTCCGTTTTCGAGATTATTGAAATACTCCTCGATATTGTTTCCAATTGGGTTAATAGTGCCTATTCCAGTAATAACGACTCTTCTTGCCTCTTTCATGCACGATGTATGTTTGGTTGAAAAATCAAATTTGTTTGCTAAGACTATTTGTTAGCCTCGATGTAGTTGATGACATCACCTACGGTTTGGAACTTCTCAGCAGCCTCATCCTCTACTTGAACACCAAATGCCTTCTCGAACTCCATAACGAGCTCTACGGTATCCAACGAGTCAGCACCGAGGTCACCTGTGAAAGTAGCTTCTGGAGTAACCTCAGACTCCTTAACGCCCAACTTTTCTACGATAATAGCAACAACTTTTTCTTGAATCTCTGACATAATTTTCAGTTTTTAATTTAACAATAGTTTAGTTGTATATGTTTATTTCTTCTCTATATCTTCCTATTTTAGAAATCACTCACGAACAATATATTCCACCATATTTCATCCGTTTTGTGGCTCCTATGCAACTATGCACAGCCTTTTATCCACAAGGCAATGAATTTTATTAGTGAACGACGGTGCAAATGTAACACTTTTTTATTATCTTTGGCATAAATTTACTAAAAATTTGCTAACAATAAAAGCCGTTAAAACTATAAACATCTAAAAATCAATTACATATATGAAACTACTTCTTATTTCCAATTCAACTAATGCCGGAGAGGCGTATTTAAAGTATCCTATTGGCCGTATCGGCGAACATTTGCAGGGCGTAAGCGAGGTTGTTTTTATTCCTTATGCAGCAGTAACATTCTCGTATGACGAGTATGAGCGCAAGGTACAGGAGCGTTTTAACGAAATCGGCGTCAAGGTTCGCTCTGTTCATCGCGAGAAGAACCCTCGTAAAGCTATCTTGGAGGCTCAGGCTATCTGCGTAGGTGGAGGTAATACCTTTGCCCTTACCAAGAAGATGCAGGAGCAGAAACTCTTGACTGCTATCTTGAAGCGTGTGAAGGAGGGTGCTCCTTATGTTGGCTGGTCGGCTGGTAGCAATGTCTGCTGTCCTACCATTTGTACTACAAATGATATGCCTATCGTAGAGCCTCTCTCATTTAAGGCTATTGGTGCTGTGAAATTCCAAATCAACCCTCACTATCTCGATGCTAATCCTGAGGGACACGCAGGTGAGACACGCGAGCAGCGTATCTTGGAGTATATCGAGGCTAATCCACGCCGCTATGTTGTGGGCTTGCGCGAGGGTTGTATGTTGCGATATGTAGATGGCAAGTTGGAACTTATCGGCTCGCGCCCAATGCGAATTTTCAAGAAGGGCATCGAGGCATACGAGGTTAATGCTGGCGACGATCTCTCGTTCTTGTTATAATTTGGTATATATTAAAAAAGCTAATGGCCTACGGCTAATGGCAAAAAAAACTATGACCGAAAGGCAACAGCGAGGTGCTCTTGGTGAGCAGGCCGCGGTAGACTATTTGCGCCAAAACGGATTTATGATAGTAGAGCGCAACTATCGTATAGGCAAGAGCGAGGTGGATATTATCGCTTCGCGCTACGACGAGTTGCACTTCGTGGAGGTTAAGACTCGAAAGTATGGTGCTATGACCGCACCCGAGGAGGCTCTAACCGAGCAGAAGGCGCGAGCCCTGCGCCGTGCTGCTTCGGCCTATATGGCGCAACATCGATGTGCGCTCGAACCTCGGTTTTCGTTGATAGCTATTGAAGTTGTCGGGGAGCGAGTCGAAGAGTTGCGCTTTGTGGAGGATGCTCTACAATATAGCTGGTAATTTATATATGTAAGAGGCATATTTATGTGGCTTTATAATATATGTATAGTTGTGTATGCGGCGTTGATACGCCTTGTTTCGCCCCTCTATCCGAAGGCGCGAAAGTGGTGTGATGGCCGTCGAGATATGCCAGAGCGTTTGCGTAGCTCTATCGTCAAGGGGGAGGATGTAGTTTGGGTACATGTTGCATCGCTTGGCGATTTCGAGCAGGGAAGACCTGTTGTAGACTACATTAAGGAGAGCTATCCCAACTACAAGATACTTTTGACCTTCTTCTCTCCCTCAGGCTACGAGGTGCGCAAGAATTATAAGAATGCCGACTATGTCTTCTATATCCCCGTTGATACCAAGCGCAAGGTGGCGCAGTTTCTCGATATCGTAGAGCCTAAGGTGGCGATATTTGTCAAGTATGAGTTTTGGCTAAATATGCTTATGGAGTTGCGTAGACGCAATATCCGTACCTTTATTGTCTCGGCAATATTTCGTCGTAATTCGATATTTTTCAATCCATTTGGCGCGATATGGCGCAGAGCGTTAGGCGCGTTCGAGACTCTTTTTGTGCAGGATGAGCACTCCAAACAACTACTATCAAATATAGGGGTTACAAATGTTGTCGTTGCTGGTGATACTCGTTTCGACCGTGTAGCCAATATAGCCGAGTCGGCAGAGCGTGTTGCTGTGGTTGAGGCGTTCAAGGGCAATAAGTCGCTTTTTGTTGCAGGCTCAACTTGGGGTGCTGACGAGAAGATACTCTTGCCGCTGATAAAGGCAAATCCCGATGTAAAGTTCGTTATCGCTCCGCACGAGATGGAGGAGTCGCGTATCGAGTATATTTTGCGCGAGACAAGAGCTGTGCGATATACGCAGTGTGAGGGTGTAGATTTTACAGATAAGCAGGTGCTTGTGCTCGACACCGTGGGGCTTCTTTCGCACGTCTATGGCTCGGCAGATTGGGCATATATAGGAGGCGGTTTTGGCGTAGGTATACACAACACCTTGGAGGCGGTAGTCTATGGTCTACCTGTTGCCTTTGGTCGTAAGTACAAGAAGTATAAGGAGGCGTGCGACCTAATTGAATTGGGTGTTGCACAGTCGGTACGCGATGAACGCTCGTTGCAAAGATGGTTTGCTGAGGTGCAGGATGCAACTTTGCGTGCCAAGATAGGCTCCATTGCACGACAATATGTCAATGCCAATCGTGGTACTACGGAGCGATTTGTTGAGACCATATTTCGACATTAAAGTACGACTACAAGAGGCTTCTAACAAGTCTTGAAAATGAAAATCACCCCTGCCAGAACTACTTCTGACGGGGGTGAAATCATAAAAAATGAACTTGTTAGAGAGGCTCTCTCTGTTGCAATATCTCTATTATCGCACCTTAAACTCCGGGTCGGCCTTCTGAGGTATTGGCATTGCAGCATAGTCGCCACGCTCAAACTTCTCGCGAACAGCCTTGAAGGCGTTGATCGTGTACTCCACATCCTCCATAGTGTGGGCTGCGGTAGGGATGACGCGCAAGATAATCTCGCCCTTAGGAATTACAGGGTAGATAACGATTGAGCAGAATACTCCGTAGTTTTCGCGCAAATCGACGATGAGGTTTGTGCCCTCCTCGTTGCCGCCCTTCATATAGACAGGGGTTACAGGCGACTGCGTAACGCCAATATCGAAGCCATTCTCCTTCAATCCCGACTGCAAGGCGCGGGTAATCTCCCACAACTTCTCCTGATATTCAGGGTGGTTGCGGATAAGCTCCAAACGCTTCAATGCGCCAATAACCATCGGCATAGGCAACGACTTGGCGTAGAGCTGCGAGCGCATATTGTAGCGGAAGAGGTTAATCAACCAGCGAGGTCCCGACACGAAAGCGCCGATGCCTGCCATTGACTTGGCGAAGGTGTTGAACAGTACATCTACGCCATCCACAACGCCAAAGTGTGCCGCAGTACCACGACCACCGGGTCCCATAGTACCAAATCCGTGAGCATCATCTACCAAGAGGCGGAACGAGAACTCGCTCTTCAACTTAACGATAACATCGAGGAAACCGAGGTCGCCCTTCATGCCGAATACGCCTTCGGTGATGACCAAAACGCCGCCGCCCTGCTCCTCGGCGAGGTCTGTGGCGTGTCTCAACTGCTTGCGCAACGAAGCCTCGTCGTTGTGGCCATAGACAAATCGTCTGCCCTTGTGCATACGCAAGCCATCGATGATGCAGGCGTGAGCCTCAGCATCATAAACGACAACATCGCGTGGTGTGAGCAGACAGTCGATGATGGAAATCATACCCTGATATCCGTAGTTGAGCAGGAAGGCATCCTCCTTGCCTACGAACTCTGCCAACTCACGCTCCAACTGCTCGTGGTACTTGGTCTGACCACTCATCATGCGAGCGCCCATTGGAGCAGCCATACCGAACTCTGCCGCACCCTCAGCATCGGCTTTGCGCACTTCTGGGTGGTTGGCAAGACCGAGATAATTGTTTAGGCTCCAATTGAGCATCATCTTACCGCGAAAGCGCATATGAGGACCAATCTCGCCCTCCAATTTTGGGAATGCGAAGTAGCCATGTACAGCACTCATATACTGGCCGATAGGGCCGCCAGCATTCTTTTCGAGTCTATCAAAAATATCTACCATTGTAAACTATATTTTATGTTGTTATATCTGCTTTTAACGAGGTAAAGGTACAAAATTTTTCATTTCGCTATCCTTTGCTAACACCATAAGAGATATAATTTGTCCTAAATTAGGTATAAATACCTAATCCTATAACGGTGCTAAAAAAGAGGTGTGTGCCCGAACAATATAGGAGACAACCTCTATGATGTGTGATGATGTGAAAGGTCTATTTATATTCTGCTATCCACCCACTTGGTAAGCTCTACAAAGTCGGCAACCGAGAGTTGCTCGGCACGCTTTGTGAAGAATGGGTGCTCGGCACCTCCGAAGTCGCCAAAAGCGGCACGCAGAGAGTTACGCAGCATCTTCCTGCGCTGCCCAAACGAGGCCTTCACCACCTTTACGAATAGCTGTTCGTCGCAGTCGAGCGAGGTTGTGCCGTTTCTGCGCAGACGAATTACCGCACTCTTGACCTTTGGCGGAGGGTTAAACACCTTCTCCGATACGGTGAAGAGGTACTCTATGTCGTACCACGCCTGCAACAATACACTCAATATGCCGTATGTTTTTGAGCCCTCCTTCTCGGCTATACGCTCGGCCACCTCCTTTTGAATCATCCCTATGCACTCGGGCACGAGGTTGCGACTCTCTATAATCTTGAAAAATATCTGCGATGAGATGTTGTATGGGAAGTTACCGATAACCTTTACGCCATCGGGAAAGTGCTCTTCGAGTCTCATTTTCAGGAAGTCGCCTTCGCGCAAACGCGGTGTGAAGTCGGGGTAGTGGGCGTGGAGATAGTCGATACTCTCGGTGTCGATATCTACGCCATAAGTCTCGATATCCTCACGACGAAGAAGGTATTGTGTCAGTACACCCATACCGCAACCGACCTCCAACACCTTGTCGGGGTGCTCAGTCGTACCACCCGATAGCGAGTTACAAATCTTCTGTGCTATATTTAGGTCGGTCAGGAAGTGCTGACCGAGTGCCTTTTTCGCTCTTACTTGTTCCATCGCCACAAAGATAGATAATAATTGACAATTGACGAATTGCCAATTAAAGATTTTTTATTTAGACCTACGGCGCAATCGCTCTCCGCGCTCCCCACTACTCACTAAAACTGCCAATAGCTTAAAAATATCAATTCTTAATTCTCAATTTTTAATTTTTAATTCTTAATTCTTTTTGGGGCCTCTTGGCCCCAAAAAAAGGAGCTCGCGCATCGCTGCGAAAGCCCCTCCCAACATAAACCAATGAAAAGATTTTACCAATCTGTTTCGTCTTTCTCGGCTGGAAGTCCCGGCAACTCATAACCGCCATTACCTCCACTTACCTGATAGCCGCGCTCAGCCGCTACCTCATACGCCATAACCTCAGGCGCGGTATAAATTATCTTCTTCATAATCTTCTGAAATTTTTTAGTTAAAAGTTGTTTTTCAACTACTCTCTACTCACTAATTTTTAATTACTCCACAAGTGTTACGCCTGCGTACTCAGTCAATACGCGGTCACTGAACAAGTACTTAGCAAAGTTTGTCGAGTCGAGAGTAGTCTCGGTTGTGCCCTCTACGAACTTGCCACCCACCTTGCAATCCGTAAATGTTTTGGCTGCTGTCGAAGCAACACCTGCGAGCATACCTGCTGCAACACCCTCGTCTACGGTCACAGTGCCATTAACAGTGATGTTGGACAAATCCTTAGTGAAGCTACCCACTGCTCCGCCAATATTAGTTGTAGCACTTGCATCTGGTGTCAGACCCGTTACGGTAAGATTACCGTTAATTGCTATTGTAGCTTCAGAGGTGTCGTACAGAGTATTTGCGCCCGAGTTCATATAGGCATTTATACCACCAACTTTGAGTTCTGTGTAAGTTGCACTTGCACCCTTCTTTGTTATTGTAAGGTCGCCTTTGCAAGTAACCTTACCAAGTTTGAGGAATAGAGTAGTACCCCCTGCACTTCCGATAAGTTTTGATGCGTAGAGAGTCTTCTCCGATGTTACATTAAGCGTAGCATTGCTATTGTTAGTGAAGTCTTTAACATTAAACCACAACTTTACAGTACCGACTGTGCTACTATTGTTTGCCGTTGTTTCATAAGGGTATGTTTGATACATTCGACCATACAATCCACCATAGTAGTGAGTAGTAGTTTTGTCGCAGTCGTAAACATACGACATATTATTGGTGCAACCATCTATGGTAAAGTGGTTATAGCAGTATCCTATTAAACCACCAGCATTGATCTGTCGATGCTCTTTACCAGTAACAGTCATTGTGTTCGAGCCATCCGCCTTGCCATTTCTACAATTGGTAATCTCGAACTTTTGAACTTCTTTGTAGTGCATTCTAACAGCATAACCTTCTGCCCAAGTCGAGCCGATAAAGCCAATAAGAGTACGCGAGTCGCTACTTCCTTGGCCATCGCAACTTGAAAGGAGATTACCCTCATTAACGCAACCGTTCATTGTTAAACGATACTTCGTATATTCATGCGTGCAATACCATCCTCCAACAATACCGCCAATAGCTTTCATATGTTTACTTGAACCAATATAGCAAGATACATCAGCTTTGTTGGTGCAAGTTGCAAAAGTTGCCAAGTTTAAAGCAGATGTATTGTGGTTTGTAGCTTTAGGCATACTACGACCACAAATACCGCCAATTGTTAATCTTCTTGCTTGTGTGCCAATCTTAGCGTAGACCTTCTCTCCTGTATTGTCGCAATTTGTGATATTTATACGCCCAACAGCGATACCAACTACACCACCCATATCTACTCTTACAGTGAGGTCGGTATTGGTAGGCATTCCATAGAACTCAACATTACCGCTATTATCGCAGTTTGTCAAAGTTGTATTACCTTCCTCCTCGTCATATATCTGACCAAATAGGCCTGCAATAGTAGTATTAGAATCTCCAGTGCTGGTAGTCTTAACGGTTGCCTTGATATTGCCACTGTTAGTGCAATTCTTTGCGGTAAAGTGATAGTATCTGTTGCCACTACTGTTATATTTCTCAGCGATAATACCTGCCAAACGAATAGGCTTTGCAGCATCAACCTCAACTGTCATATCTGCCTTGTTGTGCAAGTTGGTAAGTGTTGCAACATAGAGTCCACCTACATTACCTGCGATACCTCCAATATACATATTTCCAGCTGAGCCACCACCTGTTACTTTGACAGGCTTATTGTTTGTCAAGTTGCTCATTGTAAGTGTATGTAATGTTGCCAAAGTACTTTTGGTCTCCCCTGCACCCAATGTTGTTTTTTTGACATATCCGAAAAGACCACCAAGACGCAAGTACTCTTCACCTTCATTGCTTAGATTAACAGTTATATCACAGTTATTAACGCAGTCGGTAAGAGACATATCGCCATCGATATAATCTGTCAAACCAACCAAGCCGCCTATAATATTTTCAACGCTTGTCTTGCAAGAAATAGTGATTTTACCAGCTACCGAGCAGTGTGAGATATTAGAGCCCTTGTAGGTATTAACCAAAGCACCAACATTAGTAGTTGTAGCCCTTGTAATAGCAACATCCTTCAAGTGTACGCCCTTGATAGTAGCTGCTACGGTGTCGAACAATGGAGCATACAAACCCTTGATAGCGTAGCCGTTACCGTTGAACTCGGCAGTGTAGGCAGGGGCGTTGATTGGAGCCCAATCTTTGCCAGTTAACACATCGCCCTCAACAGGAATTTCAATATCATTTACCAAAACAGCAGACTTTGCCAATGTAGCTGTTGCCTCTGCCTTAGCATCCTCAGTAGCTTCTGCATTGTCAATAATAGATTGAGCACCCTCAACTGCCTCCTTGTACTCGTACAAGTCTGAGTAATTAGAAATTACAAATACCTCAGCCTCGTCAGTCGGAACAAACTCAATATTATTCGAGAACTCGCGAACTGTACCCGCATTGATTGGCTTGCTGCTGTCGGTTGTAACGGTCTTATACATTACACCATCTGCGCTCTCCAAAGTTACATACAACTCGCCATATACGCCGGCTGGAACTGCAATATGAATATAGGCAGGATTCTCGCTTGTCGCTGTACCCACTGGTACTGGGAAACCTGCGTCGCTCTCAGATTTGTAGGTAATAACCTCGGTTGCACCCTCAGCAGGAGTAAGCTCCATCTTCTCTGTCTCGGCATTGTATGTTGCAGTGAACGCACCTGCGATAGGCTTGCGGTCTACGGTCGAGATGCGCACCTCTTTAATATATGCAGGGGTAGCTGTTCCGCTAACAAGACCAATCTTCAATACGCCAGTCAAGTGGTTGAGCTTAACGCTGTTAAGG
>SUZP01000045.1 GCA_015059865.1 Rikenellaceae bacterium
TGCATATGCCATTCTACGTTAGTCTGGCAAAGATAAATTCAAATCGGTTGACTCGAAAAACCTCTATAACTACCTAACTTTCAATATTTTCAAAGAACTTTTATGATTTTTTACCGGACACTAATGCAACAAAGAAATAAATGCCAATAGTTACTCGTACAAAGAAGATAAAGTTAGAGGATATAAGAAGTTTACAAAAAAGTACAAAAGTATTAGGACTGAAGCTTTTGATATTATACCGCGATTAATATCAAAGATACAAAAAAAACAAGCATACGAGAGCCATTTGCAGATGTATATCACGCAATATATTGGCAACCATACATCTTTGGATACAGCTCTTAGTGTTAATAATAAGACACTCGAATGGCTAGGTAATGAAGTTTCTTGTGGGGTTGGTATGCAACGAATTGACATAATGTTTTCTCAAAACACAGATGATATTGATAGGGAAATTGTCCCAGTGGAATTAAAGGATGAATCGGCAAAGGTGGATAATGTAAAACAGCTGTCTAGATATATAGATTGGATTGAGCAATATTATATTTCCAACAGGCCGAGTATTATTCGTCCAGTATTAATCTGCAGAGCTTCAAAGCTTAGGAAAGCGACAATACAAGCGTTCCATGCTTTTAATGCACAATATAAAGGGCGATGTTTGCCATTAGAGTATGTTGAGTTTACAAGCAATGCCGGTGATTTAATATTTACAAACACTCCATATTAAACGATGAACTATATTGGCTCGAAATACTCCTTGCTTGATTTTATAGACCACACGATAAAAAGCGTTGTCGGTGAAGATATGTCGCATCTTGTATTTTGCGATCTATTTGCTGGCACAGGTATAGTTGGTCGCCACTTTAAGACACAAGTGAGTCAAGTGATATCTAATGATTGGGAGTATTATAGCTATATTCTCAATCGCAACTATATAGGCAATCATTTGGAAATAGTGGGCAAGGATGAGTATATCGAAAAACTCAATCGATTAGATGGTATTGATAATGGGTTTATATATTCTCAATACTGTTTAGGTGGTGGCAATAATCGCCAATATTTCTCGGATGAGAACGGGAAAAAGATAGATGCTGCAAGAGTAGCTATTGAAGAGTGGAAAAACAATGGAGAGATATCAGATGATTTATACTATTTTCTCCTTTGCAGTTTAATTGAAAGTGCTGACAAGCACGCTAATACAGCATCAGTGTATGGTGCGTTTCTGAAAAGCTTGAAAAAGTCTGCACAAAAGCCGATAGTAATTGCACCTGCGACTTATCAATTCAATAGTCATAATCATCAAGTGTACCGAGAAGATGCGAATACACTGATAAAGAGTATTAGTGGTGACATTTTATATCTAGACCCACCTTATAATGCTAGACAATACGGAGCAAATTATCATCTCTTGAATACAATTGCTGAATACAAAGCGTTTGAGCCAAAGGGTAAGACAGGGTTAAGAGAATATAACAAGTCGGACTATTGCAGTAAATCTGTTGTAAAAGATTCTTTCGAGAGCCTAATTGCCGATGCAAAATTTAAGTATATCGTACTATCATACAATAATGAAGGCTTGATGTCTATTGACACCATTCGACAAATTATGAGTAAATATGGTAGATACCAAGTGTTTCAGAAAGAATACTCTCGATTTAGAGCGGATAAAGCAGAAAAACGCAACCATTTGGCTGATACCACAACGGAATATTTACATGTTCTTATCAAAGAATTATAGACATACAAAACTCTAATACAGGGTGATAAATTGAAGAATAAAATATATAATCGCATAAATTTATACAACGAATTATGAAGGTTGCAGTTGTTGGCGCGAGTGGCGCCGTAGGACAGGAGTTTCTGAAAATTTTAGATGAGCACAATTTTCCACTCGACGAGCTGGTGCTGTTCGGCTCTTCGCGCAGTGCAGGACAGACTCGCGTATTCCGTGGCAAAGAGATAGTAATCAAAGAGTTGCAACATAATGACGACTTCAAGGATATAGACCTTGCTTTGGTGTCGGCAGGTGGCTCAATTTCGCGCGATTATGCCGAGACTATCACAAAATATGGTTGCTTGATGATTGATAATTCGAGCTGCTATCGAATGGATAGCGATGTGCCATTGGTCGTTCCTGAGGTAAATGCCGAGGATGCTTTGAATGCACCACGCCGTATTATCGCAAACCCAAACTGCACAACAATACAGATGGTTGTGGCGTTGAATGCTATCGAGAAATTGTCGCATATCAAGCGTGTGCATGTTTCGACCTATCAGTCGGCAAGTGGCGCAGGTGCGCAGGCGATGACGGAGTTGGAGGAGCAGCACGCATCGCTCGCGAAGGGCGAGGAGCCAAAGGTTGAAAAGTTTGCTTATCAGTTGGCTTTCAATGTGATACCGCATATCGATGTCTTTACCGACAACGACTACACCAAGGAGGAGATGAAGATGCACAACGAGACTCGCAAGATTATGCACTCGGACTGCTCGGTGTCGGCAACTTGTGTGCGCGTACCTGTTATGCGTGCCCATTCGGAGAGCATCTGGGTTGAGACCGAGCGACCAATCTCGCCTGCGGAGGCTCGCGAGGCATTTGCCAAGGCTCAGGGTGTTGTTGTGGTGGATAATCCTGCCGAGAAGGAGTACCCAATGCCTCTCTTTATCGCTGGCAAGGAGCCTGTATATGTTGGTCGTATCCGCAAGGACTTGACCTGTGAGAATGGCTTGTCGTTCTGGTGTGTAGCCGACCAAATCAAGAAGGGTGCAGCCTTGAATGCCGTACAGATTGCCGAGTGGCTGATTGCCAAAGGGGCATTGAAATAGACGAGAGAGATGCAGAGCGCCCGCGCCCAGTAAACCCCAGAAATCTTTGCGCTGTGATGCGGATGGGAGTTGTGGTTGCATAAATCCGCTTTTTTGCCACTTCCGCCTAAATTTTTTGGTGATTTCGTTATTTCGTTATAACTTTGCACGATTTAGCACGCATACGCGCGTGAGAGAATGAGGCTTTTATGATTAAGATGACTATTAAATCGGCTGTTTTGGTGTTGTGTTCGATATTTATTGTCGGCACAGCCTTCGCACAGTCTGAGCCAACCGCAAATGTCGCAACCAAACAGGCTAAGCGCAAGCAGTTCAAACCTACGGCCTTGGATATGACAGCTCGCGAGAGAATAGAGGCAGGCAAGAGGGTTAGCGTTCATAAGGTCATCAAGAGCTCCGACCCCGACCTTATCTACTCGGAGGGTTTGAAGTACTATGGTCGCGAGAAGTGGAAGCAGGCTGGCGACCTCTTCGAGGCGTGTCAGGCCTACTTTGTTGGCAATATGCAAGAGGACTCGATTGCCTTCTTTGCTGCTCGTAGTCGCTTCAAGGAGCGCGATTACGCCGAGGCAACCACCCGACTCGACGAGTTTCGTCGCAAGTATGGTCGCAGCGTCTTTATTGAGGAAGCTGAGGGTATGTTGGCGATGTGTAACTACTACCTTGCTCCCGATGCAACGCGCGACCAAACCATCACCGCCGAGGCGATAGTTGCCTTTTCGGAGTTTATAGAGCGATATCCAAACTCGAAGCGCGTGGAGGTGTTCAAAGACCTTATCAAGGAGCTCTCGGAGCGATTGAAGAAGAAGGCCTACTTGAACGCCTACACATACTACAAAATTCAGCGATACAAGTCGGCTGTGATAGCCCTGCGCAACGCCTTGAAGCTCTATCCCGACACGCCATATCGTGAGGAGATGCTCTACCTTATCACCGTGTCGAATTATCGCTTGGCACACAACTCTATTGCCGAGAAGCAGGGAGAGCGATATTTGCAGGTGCTTGACTCCTACTACTCTTTCATCAATGAGTACCCTGAGTCAAAACATCGCAAAGAGTTGGAGCGATACACCAAGGAGGCAAAAGATTATTTAGACAAAAACAATATAGCAAAATAACAATAGAGATGGAAATTAAGAAGAACATTCCGAACAACACCGTTACCCGCAAGCTCGTAGATTTTGACCACGAGACAGGTAATGTTTACAAGAGTATCAATGTTATTGCACGCCGTGCAAATCAGATTGCATCGGAGTTGAAGAGCGAGTTAAATCGTAAGCTTCAAGACTTCTCGTCGCCTACCGACACTATGGAGGAGACCTTCGAAAATCGCGAGCAGATTGAGATTTCGCGCTACTACGAGCGTCTTCCAAAGCCAGCGATTATTGCGACTGAGGAGTTCCTCGATGATGAGATATACTTCCGTGACGGCAAAGAGTAGAAGCCGTCTAACAAGGTGATTTCGGCGTTACGCTTCGGTCGTTGAGTTGCTCACATACGCCAAGTATGCTCCGCACTCAACGCCTTGCAGGCCTTGAAATCCCTCTTGTTATACAACTTCTAATTGCGGAGGATTGACTTTTTACTAAAAGTTTTTCAAGAAGATGTTAAAGGGCAAACATATTCTGCTCGGTGTGACAGGTAGCATAGCGGCATATAAGGCGGCTATGCTTTGTCGTCTTTTGCGTGTTGCAGGAGCCGAGGTTAAGGTGGTGATGACTCCGACAGCCAAGGAGTTTATCACTCCCGTTACGATGGCTACGCTGTCGAAAAATCCTATCGCTGTGGAGTTCTACAACCCCGAAAATGGCGATTGGCACTCGCATATCGCGATGGGCGAGTGGGCGGATTGCTACTTGATAGCACCAGCTACGGCAAATACTATCGCCAAGATGGCGTATGGCATAGCGGACAACCTTCTGCTTACAACCTACCTTTCGGCTCGTTGTCAGACGGTAGTTGCGCCCGCTATGGATTGCGATATGTTCTGCCACGAGGCAACACAGGAGAACTTGGCGAAGTTGCGCGAACGCGGCTGTCTAATTTTGGAGTCGCCAGAGGGCGAGTTGGCAAGCGGCCTTATGGGCAAGGGGCGTATGATGGAGCCGGAGCAGATTGTCGAGGAGATAGGCAGACTTTTCGCCGTACAACAGACCTTGGCAGGTAAGCGCGTGATGGTTACCGCAGGTGCAACAATAGAGGCGATAGACCCAGTGCGCTATATCTCGAACCACTCGACCGGTAAGATGGGCTACGCCATTGCTGAGGCGTTGGCAAAGCGCGGTGCCGAGGTGGTTTTGGTAAGCGGTAAGACCGCTTTGGCTACGCCGCAGGGCGTGCGCCGTGTAGATGTGTTGTCGGCAGAGGATATGTATGAGGCTGCTGTGGCGGAGTTTGAGCAGTCGGATTGCGCTGTGATGTGTGCTGCTGTCGCAGACTATACTCCTGCTGTGGT
Source organism: Rikenellaceae bacterium (assembly GCA_015059865.1). Taxonomy (GTDB): domain Bacteria; phylum Bacteroidota; class Bacteroidia; order Bacteroidales; family Rikenellaceae; genus Alistipes. The sequence goes on from SUZP01000045.1 coordinate 5,279, forward strand.
TGCCGAGCAGAAGATTAAGAAGAGCGATGCTGAATTTACCCTCACTCTGCGCAAGACCAAGGATATAGCCTTCGAGCTTGGCAAGATGAAGGGTGCGCGCAAACTTGTGGGCTTCGCCCTCGAAACCAACGACGAGCAGTCGAATGCCGAGGAGAAGTTGCGCAAGAAGAATCTCGACCTTATCGTCTTAAATTCGTTGCGAGATAAGGGTGCGGGCTTTGGTTGCGACACCAATAAGGTAACCTTCATCGATGCTTCGCACCGTGAGGAGTTGCCACTCCTTGCAAAGAGTGAGGTTGCCGAGCGAATAGCAGACCGTATCGAAAAACTTTTAAAATAGAGAAGCGAATGCTACGCAGATTGGTTGTTGAGAACTACGCTCTTATCGAGCACCTCGAAATCGAGTTCGACTCCTCGCTCAATATTATCACGGGCGAAACGGGAGCCGGAAAGTCGATTTTGATGGGTGCTTTGGCGTTATTGCTTGGAGCCAAGAACGACAGCACAACCACGAAAGATAGTTCGCGCGCTTGTATCGTAGAGGGCGAATTTGATGTTGCAGGACTTGGTTTGGAAGAGGCCTTCGAGGAGTTGGATATCGAGTACGATAACGAAACCATTATCCGCCGAACAATCTCGCCAAGTGGCAAGAGTCGCGCTTTTGTGAATGACCAGCCCGTACAACTCGCCGACTTGAAACAGCTCGGTGCCTACCTGATAGATATCCATTCGCAACACCAAAACCTTATCCTCTCTTCGCCACAATTCCGTATTCGTGCTATTGATACTATTGCAGGCAATAGTATGTTGCTTGCCGATTACGAAAACGCTTTTTCATTTTTACAGGTAGCAAAGCACTATCTTGCCGACCTGCAACTATCGGCAAAGCGCAATGCCGACGAGGAGGATTGGCTGCGCCATCAGGCGGAGGAGTTGCGCGGAGCAAATCTTCGTGTTGGTGAAGTGGAGGAGTTGGAGCAGGAGTTGCGCACACTCGAAAATGCCGATAGCATAAGCGAAGCGTTGCAGCGTGTAACGCAGTCGCTTGACGAGGAGGTTACGGGAGTTTTGACAACTCTTCGTGAGAGCGAGAATGTTCTGCGCCGAGTCTCCGAAAATTACGCTTCGGCAGGTGAGCTTATCGAGCGCATACACTCTACGGCTGTCGAGTTGAAGGATATCGCTGCAACGACAGCGGCCGACTTGGAGCGTATAGAGGCTAACCCTGAACGCCTCGATGCAGTAAATTCGCGCCTTGACCTTATCTACACACTACAAAGAAAACACCGTTGCGAGGGTATCGAGGAGTTGATAGCTCTGCGCGACAAATATACCGAACAACTCTCTGCCATAGAGCACAGCGATGAGCTGGTTGCCGAGGCCGAGGCTAAGGTCGCCGAATGCGAGGCAAAGGTTACCGCACTCGCTGTGAAGTTGCACGACAGCCGTGTGAAGGCGTCGCCTGCGTTCGCAGAGGCGGTAGTTGAAATTCTGCACAAGGTGGGTATGGCAGATGCGAAGTTTAATATTGCTGTAATGTCTTGCACGCCAACAACTTCGGGCGCAGATACGGTCGATTTCCTCTTCTCGGCAAATGCATCGGTCGAGGCTCGACCTATCGAGAAGATTGCTTCGGGCGGAGAGCTTTCGCGCGTGATGTTGGCTCTGAAAACAATCCTTGCACGCCACCTTGCACTGCCGACAATCATCTTCGATGAGATTGATACGGGTATTTCGGGGCGTACCGCCAATGATGTGGGCGATATTATTAGCAGCCTTGCCGAGTCGATGCAGGTTATCGACATCACCCATTCGCCACAGGTGGCATCGAAGGGCTCACGCCACTTCCTTGTATATAAGGAGCAGAGTCGCACCCATATTAGACCTCTCTCCAACGAGGAGCGCATTGAGGAGATTGCCAAGATGCTCTCGGGCGACACCATCACCGATGCGGCATTGGCGCAGGCAAAACATCTTTTATCACTCTAAATCTTATACCAAAGATGGGAGTCTTGGCACAAATAGTATTGTTTATTGTATTCACACTATTTATTTCGTGTGAAAACAGTGCTGCTCTGCGCCAAACCGAGCCTATATATAACCCTCGCTATGCCGAAGGCTTTTCGATAGAGCGCGACAAGGCAAGTGGCGAGGTGTTGTTATGTGTCAAAAACCCTTGGCAGGGGGCAGAGAATATCTGCTACTACTATCCGATAGACACTCTTTCCCCCGCACAGCGAATTGTCACAATGTCTTCGAGCCACGCTGCTATGCTCGATGCGGTAGGGTGTTCTGACCGCATTGTGGGATTGTCGGGGTGTCGATTTGTATACAACTCGAATCTGTGCAAAAAGATTGCAGAGGGTAAAATTGGCGAAGTGGGCTACGACTCCAACTTAGATTTCGAGAAGATATATTCGCTACGAGCCGAGGCTGTATTGCTTTATGGCGTATCGGGCGAAGCGAAGATGATAACCAATAAACTCGATGAACTTCGTACACCTTATATATATATAGGCGAATATCTCGAAAACAACCCTCTCGGCAAAGCGGAGTGGGTGGTAGCACTCGCCTATCTGTGTGGTGTTGGCGAGCAGGGCAAAGAGTTTTTCAAAGGGGTTGAGGAGCGATACAACGCACTCCGCAACCAAAAGCACTGCTCGGCATATCGCCCTCGTGTAATGCTTAACCTGCCCTATCGCGACAGTTGGTTTATGCCACCTCACAATAGTTATATGGTGCAACTTATCGAGGATGCAGGAGGGGAGTATATCTTAAAGACGAGAGACGAGAGACGAGAGACGAGAGTAAATACAGATTGTAAACAAAATAATACCACTAATTGTCAATCGTCAATTGTCAATTGTCAATTAAAAAATGCAGATAGGAACAATAACACCTCAACGCCTATTTCTTTGGAGGAGGCGTTGGTGTTGGCGATGAAGGCGGATTTTTGGATAAATCTCGGACAGATATCCTCGAAGGAGGAGTTATGCGCCGTGGCACCTCGCTTTGCAGAGGTTGATGCTGTAAAGTTTGGTCGCATATACAACAACACAAAACGAACAAACGAGAGTCGTGGTAGCGACTTCTGGGAGTCGGGCTGTGTGCGCCCCGACCTGATACTTGCAGACCTTGTAAAAATTCTGCACTACGAAGCCCCAACAGACTCGCTATACTACTATAAAAAGATGGAGTAATGCGTAACCACTCGACCATACTTTTCACCCTACTTGCCGTACTCTGTGCGGTGCTCTTTGTGGTGGATATTGCCGTGGGCTCGGTGGCGATACCCCTCTCGGAGGTGGTGTCGGCTCTATTGGGTGGAGGCTCTGCGGAGGTGCGCAGTATTATTATAGATATCCGTCTTGTGCGAGCTATAGTTGCCGTTTTAGCGGGTGCAGCATTGGCTGTCAGCGGTTTGGAGATGCAGGTGCTGTTTCGCAATCCATTGGCAGGACCTTATGTACTCGGCGTTTCGGCTGGCGCAAGTTTCGGTGTTGCCTTGTTTCTACTTGGTGCGCCTATTCTCGGCATTGCAATATCGCCAACACTTCAATCTATCGGCACGGCAGGTGCAGCGTGGATTGGCTCGGCAGTGGTACTGATTATGGTTGTATCACTCTCGCGCCGCATCAAAGATATAATGGTGATGCTAATCCTCGGTATGATGCTCTCCTCGGGTGTAGGTGCTGTGGTCGAGATAATGCAATATTTCAGCAACGAAGCCTCGCTCAAATCCTATGTCGTGTGGACTATGGGCTCGTTGGGTGATGTTGTGGCCTCGCAACTTTGGGTGGTTGTTCCCGTTGTCGTTGTGGGCTTAATGATGGCTGTGGCGACCATAAAACCGATGAATATGTTGCTTGCCGGCGAGCGTTATGCCGCTTCGATGGGTTTGAATATATCGCGCACGCGAACACTTATCCTCGCCTCGACAACCCTCTTGGCAGGAACAATCACAGCCTTTTGTGGTCCTGTCGGCTTTGTCGGTATCGCCGTACCGCACATCGCCCGAATGTTGTTTCGTTCGGCTGACCACCGCGTTCTCCTCCCTGCGACAATTTTGTCGGGCGTAGTGATGATGCTTGTGGGGGATATTTTGGCTAAATATTTTGTATTGCCAATAAACACCATCACCGCGTTGATGGGTATTCCGATTGTTGTATATATAGTAACACGCCGCCGATGATACGCCTCGAAAACATATCGCTATCGTATGGCTCTCGCACCATCTTGCGAGATGTATCGTTGCACCTACGCGCGGGCGAGTTGTGCGCACTTGTTGGTCGTAACGGAGCAGGCAAGAGTACCCTTCTGCGAGCCCTGACATCGCACCAAAATGCAATTATAAATGGTATCCCGTTGCACAATCTCTCTCCTGAGCAGTTGGCACAGAGCGTGGCAATAGTTACTACGGAGCGTATCCGCATCGAAAATCTCTTGGTCGAAGATTTGGTCGCTATGGGGCGTGCGCCATATACCAATTGGGTGGGACACCTTCAAGATATAGACCGCGAGATAGTTCGCAAGGCTATCGAGGCGGTTGGTATGGGCGATTTCGTAGGGCGTGACACCTCATCTTTGTCCGATGGAGAGTTGCAGAGGGTGATGATTGCCCGAGCCATAGCGCAGCAGACACCCATAATTCTGCTCGATGAGCCTACCGCTTTTCTCGATATCCCGACACGCTTCGAGGTGTGTCGCCTGCTTGCCGACTTGGCGCATAAAGAGGGTAAATGTATCCTCTTCTCCACGCACGATGTGGACTCGGCACTCCCTGTTTGCGACTCCTTCGCCATTATCGAGAATGGGGGGTTAAGCAAACTTCCAAGCAAAGACGCCGCCTCCGAAATCGAGCAAATGTTCAAGTAACGCCCACTTTTTCAGGGCTTTTTAGAAAAATCATCTCGTTTTTTCTACATTTTTGCGTTTTGAATTTTGCATTTTGAAATTTATTCGTACCTTTGCACCGCTAAATACCCTCGTAGGGTTATAGCGGTAAGGCCCGTTCGTCTATCGGCTAGGACGCAAGATTTTCATTCTTGAAAGACGAGTTCGACTCTCGTACGGGCTACAAACGACGGGGAGGGCGCAATATGTGTCTGACCTTCGGGCAAACAAAAACATTTTAGGAGAGGGCTTTATGCCTATCCGACAACGGCTAAGGCCGAGTAAAAGAGCAGGAGAGAGGGGGGCTCTATAAATACCCTCTAAAATAAATGAAGTAAAAAAATTAAATAGTAATAAAAAACAACAAAAACTATGGCAAATCACAAGTCATCAGAGAAGAGAATTCGTCAGACAGCAACTAAGCGTGCGCACAACCGTCTTTATCACAAGACTACCCGTAACGCTGTAAAGGCTCTCCGTAACACCACTGAGAAGGGTGCTGCTGAGGCGTTGCTTCCAAAGGTTACAGCTATGCTCGATAAGTTGGCTAAGACCAACATTATCCACAAGAACAAGGCTGCAAACCTCAAAAGTGCAGCTCAGTTGCATGTAAATGCACTCTAATCAAGAGATGTTTCGGATAGAAAAAACGAACTACTTACGCAAGTAGTTCGTTTTTGTATTTGTATGGTTGCTATTTCAACGCATCAACAAATCAGGAGGATAAAGTTTTGATTTTCGGTAGGTTTAAGAGTTATCTTTCTCATCGTTTTTACTTTTTAAGTTGTGTTGATTTGTTGTTGCGAACCATCATATAGACCATCACTCCGGTCAGGGCAACAGTCGCCACTCCGCCCCAAACATAAGCCATAGGCACGGCTCCCATGCCGACAAACTGATTCGACACAAAGACAAATGACGAGCAAATATAGGTCATAAACACCGCAGGAATTAGGGCAACCCAATAGTTGCTCTTTTCGAGGTGAAGATAGACCACAATACACCACAAAACAACCGAAGCCAATGCCTGATTTGTCCAAGCGAAGTATCTCCAAACAACATCAAAATCAACAAAAGTGAGGGCAACACCTGCCGAAAATAGAGGTAGTGCGATGGCGAGTCGCTTCCACTTGGTCTTCTGCTCGATATGGAACACATCGGCAATAATGAGTCGTGCCGAACGGAACGCCGTATCACCAGAGGTGATAGGCGCTGCAACAACGCCTAAAATAGCCAAAATGCCACCTACAACGCCAAGTGTGGTGTTCGATATCTCGTTCACCGCCCACGCAGGGGTGTGGCCAGCCATAACTGCCGAAACACCACCATCTTCGTAGAAGAAAGCTATTGAAATAGCCGCCCAAATCAGAGCAATGACCGACTCGGAAATCATCGAGCCGTAGAATACGAAGCGACACTCTCGCTCATTGTTCACGCAACGAGCCATCAGTGGCGATTGTGTGGCGTGGAAGCCCGAAATCGCACCGCAGGCAATGGTAATAAAGAGTGTTGGCACAAGTGGCAGATTCTCCTTGTTCACATGGAGGTTTTCGAGCGTCATATCTGGGATTTTGTACTCGCCGAAGAACAATACACCCAATAATCCGAGCGCCATTGCCACCAAAGCGACACCAAAGAGCGGATATATTTTGCCGATAAGTTTATCGACCGGCAAAAGTGTTGCGATAAAGTAGTAGGCGATGATTATTGCGAGCCACCAATTCTTCGACAAGATATCGAATTTTGCCGAGAGGATATCGGCAGGACTGACAACAAAGACCACACCCACCAATATCAGCAACAGCACCGAGAAGATACGCATAAAAGCACCTGCACCTTTGCCGAGGTAGCGAGCGACAATCTCGGTGATGCTCAAACCATCGTTGCGCACAAGAATTACCCCCGAGAGGTAGTCGTGCATTGCCCCCATAAAGATACCGCCAAAGGTAATCCACAAGAAAGCGACAGGTCCATAACACGCTCCGAGAATAGCGCCGAAGATGGGTCCCGTACCTGCAATGTTGAGCAGTTGGATAAGGAAAGTGCGCCAACGAGGCATCGGCACATAATCGACACCATCATAGAGTTTTGCGCTTGGAACTTCGGCATTTGCATCAATCTTACAGACCTTTTCGAGGTATTTGCCGTAGGTGAAGTATGCTACAACGAGCAATACAAGACAACAGAGGAAGGTTATCATAATACGGTTAGTTTTTTTGTTTTTACTAACTGCGAAGTTACAAAAAAATTGTTCTACTTCTCGAAAAAATCGGTGAAAGTTGCGCAAATAGAAGAAAAACATTCTATCCTCCTATCCACCGGAACCCATGGATCATCTGCCGTACCGCTACCCGTGCCACCACTTGACCAAGCAAAGAGTTTTGGTGTATACTCTGCCCAGCTGTTGCTGCGACTCTCTTCTTTCCACCCGAAATCCTTTACATAAACACTATTTTGCATGCATTACTATTGCAAATATGGCGATATTTTCGTAAAAAGTAAAAAAAGTCCCAACCAATTTTGTTAGACCCTCTGTAGAATGTGGACAGTGAAGCATTCTACAAAACTTATTGATTGACAAAGTGTTAAGTTGTTTGGATTGAGGACTGATTGTCCGTACAAAAGTCGTCTAAACATTTATTTTACG
>SUZP01000004.1 GCA_015059865.1 Rikenellaceae bacterium
TCAAATCCTCAGGGTTGCGCTCAGCAGTTACGCGGATAGCCTTGCCATTAACGATAAGGAGGCTCTTCTCTGCATCGTAGTCGATAGTGCCATCGAACTGACCGTGCATAGTGTCATACTTGAGCATATAAGCCAAGTAATCAACTGGGCAGAGGTCGTTGATACCTACTACATCATACTTGTCAGTCTGTGTGCAAGCTGCACGGAATACCATACGGCCGATACGACCAAAGCCGTTGATACCAATCTTAATTTGTGCCATAACTTTAATAAATTTTTATGTGTTTAAAAACTCTGTTAGCCTATAACTATCTCAGTATCACCTACAAAATAGACTCTATTGAGCTTATTTTCAAAGAGGCGAAGCCTTCTGTTAATTTTTTAACGCTGCAAAGATATATACTTTGTATATACTTAGCAAATTTTTTTACTAATTTTTTAAGTTTTTTTAATAATATGATATTTTTAAGCATTCAAAAGATTTAAATAAGCAATAATTTTGCCTAAAATTGTCATTACAAAGGGAGCATAAAGAAAAATCGCTTGCGCAGCATACTTGGTGTATGTGAGCAAGCGGATTATCGCAGTGTAACGCAGCTATCGCTGCTAAAAAAATGTATTTTAAGGAGATGAGAGCAAGGCGCACAAGAAAGCGAGTCCGCAGCATACTTGGGCGTATGTGAGCAAGCGGATTATCGAAATGCAACGCAGCTATCGCTGCTAAAAAAATGTATTTTAAGTAGATGAGAGCAAGGCGCACAAGAAAGCGAGTCCGCAGCATACTTGGCGTATGTGAGGAACTCGCTTATCGCAGTGCAACGCAGCTATCGCTGCTAAAAAAATGTATTTTAAGTAGATGAGAGCAAGGCGCACAAGAAAGCGAGTCCGCAGCATACTTGGCGTATGTGAGGAACTCGCTTATCGCAGTGCAACGCAGCTATCGCTGCTTAAAATCATTTTTTACTTGTTGTAGGCCTTCATAACCGAGATAAGTTCAAGCACCTTGCTCGAATAACCCCACTCGTTGTCGTACCAAGATATAACTTTTACGAAGGTGTCGGTTAGTGCAATACCGGCTTTTGCATCAAAGATGGAGGTGCGCGAATCTCCAAGAAAATCAGATGACACGATATACTCATCAGTATAGCCGAGAATACCTGCCAACTCACCCTCGGATGCAGCCTTCATAGCAGCGCAGATATCTGCATAAGTCGTTGGTTTAGCGAGGTTTACAGTGAGGTCTACAACCGATACATCGAGAGTAGGAACGCGCAAAGCCATACCAGTAAGTTTGCCGTTGAGCTCTGGAAGAACAACACCTACCGCCTTGGCCGCACCAGTCGATGCAGGGATGATGTTGCCGGCAGCGGCACGACCACCACGCCAATCCTTTCTCGATGAGCCATCCACAATTTTTTGCGAGGCGGTGGTAGAGTGAATAGTTGTCATCAGACCACTAACAAGACCAAAGTTATCGTTGAGTACCTTCGCAATAGGAGCCAAGCAGTTTGTGGTACACGAGGCATTCGAGACTATTGTCTGACCAGCATAAGTATCTGTATTGACACCACAAACGAACATCGGAGTATCATCTTTTGCAGGGGCTGAAATAACGACATACTTTGCTCCTGCCCTAATGTGAGCCTCAGCCTTCTCGGCAGTGAGGAACGCACCCGTAGATTCGACAACATATTCCACCCCGACTTCGTTCCACCTCAACGCCTCAGGGTCAGACTCGACAGTTACACGAATTGACTTGCCATTGACAATAAGCAAGCTCCTCTCTAAATCGAAATCGATAGTACCCGGAAAATGACCATGTACAGTGTCATATTTAAGCATATATGCCAAATAATCTGCCGAAGAACGGCTATTAACTGCCACTACATCGTATTTATCACTCTGCATACAAGCAGCCCGTAATACCATACGACCAATTCGCCCAAAACCATTGATGCCAATCTTAATCTGCGCCATAACTCTATTTGTCTTACTATTTATATTATACTACTATAATTATTTATATTGTGTTTTATATCTGCTGTTGTACTCTGCTTATATTTTTTAAATTATTTAATATTTCACCTGCAAATCGCGCATTATTTAATTTATTTAATAATATTTAACAATTTAGGAGGATATATTTTATTTTTAGCGGCGCAAAGATATATATTTTTATATATTATCCGCAACCTTTTTACCTATTTTTTAAAAAGACCAAAAAAGGGAGCATAAAAAAATTAAAATTATATGTTTTAATATTGTATTGCATAACATTCACCCCATCGAGACTTGGTAGGAGCCGCAAAAAAAACGCTGCTATTAAGACGAAAGGCTCAAATGGTTATTTTCGCAGAGTAAGAAATAGAAAAAAGCGATGAACAAAATTCATCGCTTTTTTAGTCCTCGCTCTGCTGTTAATAGCAACCTTCCAAAATATAAAATTGGAAATGAGTGAGGAAATTTTGTACTAAACAAGGAAGCGAGTCCGCAGCATAGTAGCCCTATGTGAGGAACTCGCTTACCGAAGAGCAGTGCAAAATTTACCACTCATTTACGATTTTCTCTTGACTAAGCCGCGCTCGAAGGCAAGCCGCTCCATCAGAGCATGGGCAGCATCGTAGTCGTTTGGTATCTCGCCATCGAGAATGGCATTCTTGATTATCTCCTTTATCTCGCCAAGCATTGCACAAGGGGCAATATCGTACTCCTGCATTATTATATCGCCCGTGATTGGCGGTTGGAAGTTGCGGATACGGTCACGCTCTTCGAGGTCGCGCATCTTTTCGCGCACCAGCTCGAAGTTCGCCAAAAAGCGTTTTACCTTGCTCTCAATGCCCGAGGTGATATCCGCCTCGCAGAGAGTCATCAACTTCTCGACATCGTCGCCCGCCTCAAAGAGCAGACGGCGCACCGCCGAGTCGGTAACCACATCCTCCGCCAAAATAATTGGTCGCAGATGCAAAAAGACCATCTTCTGCACAAACTTCATCGTCTCGCCCAACGGCAATTTCAGACGGCGGAAAATCGGTTGCACCATCTTCGAGCCGAGTACCTCGTGGCCGTGGAACGACCAACCGATGCGAGGGTCATACGATTTACATTTAGGCTTTGCGATATCGTGCATCACAGCCGCCCAGCGCAGCCACAAATCGTCACTCTTACGAGCCACATTATCAAGCACTTTCAGCGTATGTTTGAAGTTGTCCTTGTGGGCGTGATTACCCCTGCGCTCCACACCGCAAAGGGCGTGCATTTCGGGGAAGATTATCTCCAACAAACCGGTCAGTTCGAGCAGTTCAAAACCAATCGAAGGGACTGGCGATGCGACAATCTTGTTCAGTTCGGTGATGATGCGCTCTTGCGACACAATTTTGATGCGTTCGCGGTTGCGCTTCATCGCCTCGAAGGTTTCATCTTCCAACTCAAAACCGAGTTGCGCTGCGAAGCGGATACCGCGCATCATTCGCAGAGGGTCATCGGAAAATGTTATATCGGGGTCGCACGGGGTGCAGATTATGCAATCTTCGAGGTCGCACATTCCGTCAAACGGGTCTACCAGCTCGCCAAAGGTCTTGCCATTGAGCGACCACGCCATAGCGTTTATCGTAAAGTCGCGGCGGCGTTGGTCATCTTCGATAGTGCCATCTTCGACATGCGGTTTGCGCGAATCGGGCGAGTAGGACTCCTTTCTTGCCCCCACAAACTCCACCTCGTAGCCATCGGCACGCAACATTGCCGTTCCGAAGGTTTTAAATACTGACACTTTGGTTTTCAGCTCCCTACCGAGTGCTTCGGCTATCTCGATACCGCTACCCACAACCACCACATCGATATCGGTGCAAGGGCGGTGCAGATAGTAGTCACGGACATATCCGCCCACAACATACGCCTCCACACCTCGTTCATCAACAAGGCGTGAAATTCGCTTAAAAATTGGTAGGTTCAGTGGGCTAGTCATTGTTTTTAGCTTTTTTCGTTTTTTTGAACTCTTACCATTATCACGGCGCAACGATTTCTAGGGGCGCAGTCTGCGACTGCTTTATGGGGGCGGGCGTTCCGCCCTCTATGGGGGCGCTCACTCCGTTCGCTTTATGGGGTGCGCTGAAAGTTTTCCGTTTATCGCTTCTCTCGTCTTTCGTCTCTCGTCTCTCGTCTCTCGTCTCTCGTCTCTCGTCTTATTTAAGACATCTACGATAGAGTTGCACCGTATTTTCCAAGCCGAAGTAGAGAGCATCGCAGATAAGTGCGTGACCTATCGAGACCTCATCGCACCAAGGTATCTGCTCGGCAAAATATTGCAGATTTTCGAGCGAGAGGTCGTGACCTGCATTCAAGCCAAGTCCGCACTTGCGAGCCTCCTCCGCAGCAGCGATATATGGTGCAATAGCAGCCTCTCTATCCGCCTTGTAGTTAGCGGCATACGCCTCGGTATAGAGCTCCACTCGGTCTGCTCCGCAAGCGGCAGCTCCGGCAACCATCTCAGGCTTCGGGTCTACGAAAATCGAGACGCGGATACCCTTCTCGTGAAAACGCTTTGTAACCTCAGTCAAAAACTCCTTGTTGGCGATGGTATCCCATCCTGCATTCGAGGTTATGGCATCAACAGCATCGGGCACCAGCGTTACCTGCGCAGGCACAACCTCCAAAACAAGGTCGATAAAGGAGTCTATCGGATTGCCCTCGATATTCAATTCAGTCTTGATAATACTCTTCAAATCACGCACATCCGAGTAGCGGATATGGCGAGCATCGGGGCGTGGATGAACTGTAATACCCTCACCACCAAAACGCTCAATATTGAGTGCTGCGGCAACCACATCTGGCATATTTCCACCGCGCGAATTGCGAATTACCGCAATCTTATTTACATTTACACTTAATTTTGTCATAAAAATCGTTATATTTGCACTATCGTTTATTATACTCTACATCAAAAACGATGTAAAGATAATAAATTTCGCCGAAATAGAATATGAAAATTATACTTTTTTCACGAAAAAGCATCGCTCATCGCACCGAGGATATAGACAAAATCTTCGGAGCCATAGCACATTACGGCTTCGACTACGCCATAAATAGTGAGTTTGCCGAGTATATCACAGAGAATACTCCTCACACAATCCCTGCCAAACTCATCTACAATGGCGAGGTGGGTGAGCAACCTGCCGACTCGGTGATGGTTTGCTATGGCGGCGACGGCACACTACTCGAAGGTGTGCACCGCCTTGGCGGAGCCGACATACCCGTAGTGGGTATCAATGGCGGACATCTCGGCTTCCTCGCTCTCGCACCACGCGAAAACATCGAGGCGGTATTCGAGGAGATAGCCTCCAACAAGCTCCACTTGGAGGTGCGCGATATGCTCTGCATTGAGGGCATTGAAAATAGCCAACTATACGCCCTGAACGAGGTATCGGTACAGCGACTCGGCGCAGCAATGATTTCGATTGAGGCTGCCATTGATGGCAACACCGTATCGACCTATAACGGCGATGGCGTAATCATCTCAACACCAACAGGTTCAACCGCCTACTCGTTGAGTGCAGGAGGCCCTATTGTAGCCCCATCGTGCCACTCGTTTCTGCTCACTCCACTCGCACCTCACAACCTCACGATGCGACCTATCGTGATGCCCGATACGAGCATCGTTTCGCTGCGCATAAACACTCGCGGAAATGATGCGTCAATCTCGGTGGATAATCGCACCTTCAAGATTGCGAATGACACTGTTTTAACCATCAAAAAGGCAAAAAGATATATCCGCCTTGCCGTACCACACAATATATCCTTCTTTGATTCGTTACGAAATAAGATGATGTGGGGAGTGGACATTCGCTAAGGCAGAGCCTTCAAATTGACAATTGACAATTGATAATTAACAATTAAAGGAAATTTAACTTTTAATTTTCAATTAAAGTTTGTATATTTGCGCCCTATATAGGATAAGATGGAGAAGATTCCGACACATATTGCTATCATAATGGATGGCAATGGCCGCTGGGCAAAGTCCAAAGGCAAAGAGCGTTACGAAGGTCACATCGAGGGTGTGGTCTCCGTTAAGGCTTGCATCAAGGCTGCCCGTAAGCGCGGTGTGCGTTACCTTACGCTCTACGCCTTCTCGACAGAGAATTGGGGCAGACCACAGGCCGAAGTAGATGCACTGATGCAGCTCTTCTGCCAGAGTGTCACGAAGGAGACTCCCGAACTTATCGAGCAGGGGGTGAGGGTGCAGATAATAGGTCGTCGCGACCGCTTCTCAGAGAGTGTGCGCGAGCGACTGCTACATATCGAGGAGAGCACAAAGGGTGGCGATAAACTGACACTCGTGCTGGCATTCGACTACTCCTCGCGCGACGAGCTGGTGCGCGCAACACGCGCAGTAGCCGAGAAGGTGCAACGGGGAGAGTTAAGGAGCGAGGATATCGACGAGAGGACAATCTCTGCCCACTTGGACACGGCAGAGATACCTGAGCCCGACCTGATTATCCGCACAAGTGGAGAGTGCCGATTGAGCAACTTCCTGCTATGGCAGGCCTCGTATGCCGAGATGTACTTCCCTCAAACAATGTGGCCCGACTTCCGCGAAGAGGAGTTCGACAAGGCCTTGGAGGTATACGCCTCGCGCGAGCGTCGCTATGGCGTATTATAACTTTTGAAACGAGAAACGAACAAACAATGATATTACTTGTCAAGATATTCTGTCTGCTTGCAATGGCTTTGACTGCGGTGAAGGCTGTGGCGCAGCCATCCAAGGAGCACAAAAAGGGTTTTGAAAACTTCGTTGCCGACACCACAAAGGTAGAGGATACTTTTGTTATGCCCACGAATGCACCATATTTCGATGCGGCAGACGACAAAATCTACCATCTTCGCAAGGTCAATATTCACGGTGCTAAGCACATCAACCACGATATTATTCGCTCCTCTTCGGGATTGGTACCGGGCGACTCAATCTATCTCTCAGGCTCGTTCATCCAGAATGCGATGATGCGTCTTTGGTCGCAGCGCTACTTCGAGGATATTCAGATTGGAGCCACCATCGAGGGCGATAGTGTAGATTTGGAGGTTATGCTTCGCGAGCGACCACGAGTGATGAATTGGTCGGTGTCGGGTGTATCGAAGAACAAATCGAGAGACCTGATTGACGAGGTGTTGAAGCTCAAACGAGGTCACGAACTATCAGACCACATCATCGATAGAAACATCAAACTCCTCAAACAACACTTCGGCGAAAAGGGTTTTCTCGACTGCGAAGTAGGAGTCAAGATTGAGCCCGACACCGTAGTAAAGCAGGCTGTGAATGTAACCTTCGATGTAGAGAAAAAGCAGCGCGTGCGCATTGGCGAGATTACCTTCTCAGGCAACGAGGCGTTCCCTGCCAAGCGACTTGCTCGTACATTCAAAAAGACTCACAAGGTTAGTATCCTCTTCTGGCAAAAGACCAAGTTCAACGAGAAGGAGTACGAGGAGGATAAGGAGCTCTTGCTCGACTTCTACAACTCGAAGGGTTATCGCAACGCCAATATCATCTCCGATTCTATATATCGTTTGGAGCACAAAAACCCGAACAAGAAGCGAATGGGCATACACATCAACCTCGCCGAGGGCAACAAATACTTTATTCGCAATGTAAATTGGGTTGGTAACTCGAAGTACGACACCGAGTTATTACAGCGTATGCTCTCGGTAAAGAGGGGCGATATCTACGACAAGAAGTCTATCCACAAGCGACTCGGCATCGGCAAAGAGCAAAATCCTGACGATATGTCGGTATCGTCACTCTATCAGAATGACGGCTACTTGATGTCGCAGATACAGCCCGACGAGATTATCGTAGGCGCGGACTCGCTCGACCTCGAAATCAAGATTTTCGAAGGTAACCAATTCACAATCAACAATGTAGGCATTTCGGGCAACAATCGCGTAAACGACGAGGTTATTCGTCGCGAGTTGTATACGCGCCCAGGTGAGCTCTACAATCGCGCCCTCATTATGCAGACCATCCGCACCTTGGCGGGTATGCAGCACTTCAACGAGGAGGCGTTAGTCCCAGATGTTAAGCCTGTGTCGAACGACTTGGTGGATATAAATTGGGCTCTCGAAGAGAAGGCCTCCGACCAGTTCAATGTCGCAGCAGGTTGGGGCTCAGGCACATTTGTCGGCTCGGTGGGTATCACACTGAACAACCTCTCCATTCGCAACCTCTTCAAGAAGGGTGCGTGGAAACCTTACCCTATGGGACAAAATCAGCGTTTGTCGATTTCGGGACAGACCAACGGAACATACTACAAGGCTATTGCCCTCTCATTCCAAGACCCTTGGCTCGGAGGTCGCAAGCCAAACTCGTTCACCATTTCGGGACACCTCTCCGAGCAGAACAACGCCTACTACATTTGGCAGTCGGCAACATCCTACTTCCGTTCGTATGGTATCTCAGTCGGCTTCGGTAAGCGTCTGTCGTGGCCTGACCCATACTTCACCTTCTATGGCGAGCTGGCCTATCAGCACTATGGCTTGAAGAACTACTCTTCGTTTATTATGCAGAACGGAAAGGCGAATATGCTCTCGTTGCGATTGGTATTGGCGCGTAACTCCACCGACCAGCCAATCTACCCTCGTCGAGGTTCGGACATCTCGCTCTCGTTGCAGATTACACCTCCATTCTCGGCTATGGATGGAAAGGACTACTCAAATCCTAATATGAGTGAGCAGGAGCGTTACCGTTGGAGTGAGTTCCACAAGTGGCAATTCAAGGCGCAGTGGTTCCAAGCTCTCACGCCAAACGAGAAGCTCGTCTTGATGGCAAAGGCCGAGATGGGATTTTTGGGACACTACAACAAGAATAAGATATCGCCTTTCGAGCGCTTCCAAGTCGGAGGTGATGGTATGTCGGGATATACGATGTATGGCGTGGATATCATCGCACTGCGTGGTTACGAAGATGGTCAGTTAGACCCTGTGGGTAGCAACTACTCTATCGCGTATAATAAGTATACTGTCGAGTTGCGCTATCCAGTAATTTTGAAGCCTTCGTCACAGATTTATGTGCTCGGCTTCTTGGAGGCGGGTAACGGATTTACCTCGTGGAAGGATTTTGCACCTTGGAAGGTTAAGCGTTCGGCAGGTGTGGGTGTGAGATTGTATCTCCCTATCGTAGGTATGCTCGGCATCGACTGGGGTTGGGGATTTGACCCACCAGCAGGCTCGACCAAGCGAAGCGGAAGCCAATTCCACTTCGTCATCGGACAGAGTTTCTAACCGCACAGAACTCTATTGGCAATATATTTGAATGTAATTGCGTTTGATATGATAACAAACAGAGCTATTATGAAACGAATTATTTTATCGGTAGTATTGGCATTGGCGACACTCGGTATCGCCTCGGCACAGAAGTATTGCGTAATTGACAGCGAGAAGGTATTTAAGTCGCTTGACGAGTACAACAAGGCGATGACTCAGCTCGACGAGTTGGGCAAGAGCTATCAGACAGAGGTGGATAATAGATATAAGAGTATCGAGTCGCTCTACAACAACTATATGGCACAGAAGGCCTCTCTTTCGGCCTCCACGCGTGCCACTATCGAGAAACAGATTTTGGAGAAGGAGGATGCTGCACAGAGATATCAGCAGGAGGTATTCGGCGAGAATGGCGAGCTTATGAAAAAGCGCGTAGAGCTCATCAAGCCTATACAGACCAAGGTCTTTGCTGCAATTGAGGCGTACGCCAAGGCAAATGGCTACGACCTCGTGCTTGACAAGGCATCGAATGCGTCGATTCTCTACTTGAACAATGCCATTGACCACACAGCACAGGTGATTGAACAGTTGAAGAGATAGATGAGATGGCTCAAATCAATAATTGATAATTGACAATTGACCAATTGACAATTAAAGGTATTTTTATTTAGGTCTGCGGCGCACCATATTACCCTATCGCTCCTATTGCCCCTAAAAAGGTATACGCTACGATAAGGCAGGGAGTCCGCAAAACAAAAAGCATAAAGTAATTAAACAATAGAATAATAACTCAAAAATAGATTTAAGAGAGATGAAAAAACTTTTTATTTTGGTTGCCGCATTGTTCACTATCGGCACCGTATCGGCACAGAAGTTCGCTCGTGTGAACTTGCAGGAGATTGTTGTTGCAATGCCAGAGTTTGAGCAGGCACAGAAGAATTTAGAGGCTTTCGGCAAGGATTTGCAGGAGCAGATGGAGCAAATTCAGGTGGAGTTCAACAACAAGTATGCTGACTTCCAGAAAAATCAGGCTACTATGGCTGCTTCGGTAAAGCAGATGAAGCAGCAGGAGTTGGAGCAGTTGCAGCAGCGTTTTTCGGAGTTCCAGCAGATTGCACAGCAGGATTTCCAGAAGAAGGAGGCAGAGTTGATTGAACCTGTACAGAAGAAGGCTGACGAGGCTGTGAAGAAGGTTGCCAAGGCAGCTGGTTATATCGCTGTATTCAACACCGCAGTACCAAGCCTTGCATACTTTGACGAAGCACAGCTTACCGACATCGCTCCACTCGTAAAGAGAGAGTTGGGCATTGTGGATAAGCCAGCTACACCTGCAACACCTGCAAAGTAGTCGGTCATATTCGACATAGAGCATAGAGAGTGGGCGTGACCGATACTATCTCGGAACACGCCCATCTTTTATTCTCTAAAAAGCGCCGCTTTTGGCGCCATTTCCAGTACAATTGGTGTAATCTTAAAGCACAAACTCTATTTTACAATCCGAAAGTGAGGCTATTCGTGCTAACGACTCTACACGCACTCCACGACTACTGAGGTAGTCATGACCTTGCTGGAACGACTTTTCGATAAGGAAGCCCATACCCACAAGCTCGGCCTCGGCCTGCTCGATGATGTCAATAATACCCTTTGCGGCGTTACCGTTGGCAAGGAAGTCGTCAATAAAGAGTATGCGGTCGCCTTTGTTCAGGTATTCGCGACTGACACAAATATCATACTCACGCCCCTTGGTGAAAGATATAACCTTTGTTTTAAAGCAATCTTCCATCGTGCTTGGCACTCTCTTCTTGGCAAATATCACAGGCAGATTGAATAGATAGCCCACCATAATCGCAGGAGCGATACCACTCGCCTCGATAGTCATAATCTTATCGATTTTATCCCCTGCAAAACGCTTTACAAACTCGTCTGCCATAGCCTTCATCAGCAGTGGGTCCATTTGATGGTTGATAAAGTTATCAACTTTGAGTATACCTCCTTCAAGGCATTTGCCATCGCGGAGAATTCTCTCTTTAAGCAGTTTCATTATTGATTATATTTTTATCAAAGATAGCTACTTTTTTTCGTATTTACAAAACTATTTTTACTATCTTTGTAAGGATTTTTTACACTTGTATACGATTTACACTTAAATAAACATATTATGAAACGATTTTCTCTCTTTGTTACAGTATGCTTAGCCGTAATATCCTCGGCTACGGCTCAACCGACATTTGGTAAGTACGAGCACACACTCGACTACTTCCTGCCGAAGTATCTCCCCGACATCAAGAATGGAGGAGAGATTAAACTAAGCGAAAAGTTCAACCCAAACATTCCACAGCCAAAGGATATATTGGGCTTTGAGCTTGGCGAGATGTACCCTGAGTGGTATATGATTGTCAGCTATATGAAGAGCTTAGACAAGGTATCCGACCGAGTAAAGCTCCGCACTGTGGGATACACCTACGAGAAGCGCCCGATTATCGAGGTGACAATCTCTTCGCCAAAGAATATCGAACGAATAGATGAAATTCGTGCCGAGCAGCAGAAATTGAGCGATGTCACAATATCACAGTCGTTGGATATATCGAAGATGCCGACTATTGTGACTCATATAAACGCCGTTCACGGAAACGAGCACTCCTCGGCTTCGGCATCAATGGCCGTTGCATACTTCTACGCAGCCTCCGAAGACCCTAAGGTATTGGATATTTTAGATAAGAGCGTATTGGTTATAGTACCAAGCATCAACCCCGATGGTGTCAATCGTTTTTCGGCTTGGTGTAATGCCGAGTCGAGCACAGGCAAACATATTGCAGATGTCAATACCAGAGAGTATTCGCTCAACGAGCCTAAGCCTCTGAGCCGAACAAATCACTACTGGCACGATGCCAACCGCGACCACATCTTAACTCAGCACCCTGAGGGGCGCACCTTCGCTAAGGTTGTGTGCGAGTGGATGCCAAATATGCTATACGACAACCACGAGTCGAGCCAGACACGAGGTCTATTTTGCAGCCCGGGTATCTTAGAGCAGCTCCATCCTCTACTCACTATGGAGAGCCAAGACAAAGCGCGTCATATCGGCAAGTATACAACAGCCATACTCGAAAGAGTGGGACAAAACACCTATTCGGATGCACGATACGATGACTATTACTTGGGCAGAGGTGATGTTTATGGCGATATTCAAGGTATTGTAAATATCCTTATCGAACAATCCAACTCACGCGGCTTTGCCAAGCCTCTTGGCAATGGCAAAGTGCTAAGACTGCCAAGGTCTATCCAAAACCACACCTATGTAAGCATAGTATCGTTGTTTGCAGCATACCAAAATCGAGAGGATTTGCACAACTATCAGCGCAACTTCTTCTTGCGTCAGGCCGAGTTAATCAAGCAATCGAAGACTCAGGGCTACATATTCAACACCCGTGGAGATAAGGGCCTCGAATATGTTGTGATGGAGTGGATGAAAAATCAATACTTCGATGTATACAAACTCGCAAAGGATGTCAAAGTCGATGGCGTAACATATCGCGCAAGCGACTCCTATATCGTGCCTGCCGACCAGCGTTATTTCTTGAAGTTCAAGGGTGCATGGGAGAAGATAACCAAGTTCAATACCGACAACTTCTACGACATCTCCACTTGGGCATTAAAATACGCCTTCAATGTAGAGGAGTGCGAGGTTGAGAGTACGGATGGACTTCTTGGCAAGAAGGTTGTAGATTTCAAATTTCCTGAGGGCAAGGTGTGCGAAAGCAGTCAATATGGCTACTTGGTTGATGCAAAGGGGCTATACTCTCACAATATGCTCTACGCAATGTTAGACAAGGGCGTACATGTAGATATCGCAACCGAGCCATTCAAGGCTAATGGCGAGGTGTTCGGATGTGGTACAGCCTATATTCCTCTCGCAGGACAGCCATTATCGGCAGAGGAGATTCACAAAGAATTGGCTGCTGCCGCAAAGATGAATGGAGTAGATGTTAAGGGTGTAAAGAAGCCTCTAAGCCTCGCTAAATCGGCTCGTCTGACACATCTTCCGCGTGTAGCTATGGTTACAGGTAGCGGCATTAGCGACTTCGAGAGTGGTGAGATTTGGCACATACTCGACCTTCGTTTCGGACTGACACCTACCCGCATCGACATCAATCGTCTGCACCAGATTAAGGATTTTAGCGAGTACGATGTATTTATCATTCCGAGTGGAGAGTCGCTGTTGCCTGTGAGCAACGATATCTACAAGCGTCTGAACGAGTTTGTAAATGCAGGTGGTACACTTATCGTAACAGGTGAGGCGAATGGCATTTTGAACAACACCAAGCTTGTCAAGATGGCATTTAAACAGATACCTGCCGACCAGCCTAAATCGGAGAAGATTGCCGGTGCCATCGTAAAGAGCAATATCGATAATAGCGACCCTCTTGGCTATGGATACCCAGATGGTGTTGCTCTGCCAATCTTCAAGCGCGGTAGCCTATTTATCGACACCGCAGCTACCACATTCGACAAGGCGGTAGTAAAAGGTGCTGCCGAGCCATATCTTTCGGGATATATATCGCAGCATAATCTGAATAGATTGGCATCTAACCCAATAGTTGTAAAGAAGAAGGTGGGCAATGGAACGGTTATCTACTCAACCGAAAACCTCACTTTCCGTTCGTTCTGGTATGGCACGACCAAACTATTTATGAACTCTATCTACTTCGGTAACTTGTAAAGACAAAAAGCAATGGATTTTAGAATTGGCCACGGATACGATGTTCACGCTCTGGGCGATGGATTGCGATTGGTGCTTGGCGGAGTGGAAATACCTCACACCAAGGGGTGTATAGCCCACTCTGACGGCGATGTTTTGGTACACGCCATCTGCGATGCACTGCTCGGTGCTGCGGCGCTTGGCGATATCGGCAAGCACTTCCCCGACACATCGGCCGAATTCAAGGGTATCGACTCGCTCGTATTACTGCGTCGCGTGGTGGAGTTACTCGACGACGAGGGGTACATAATAGGAAATATCGACTCCACAATAGCGATGCAACGCCCGAAATTGCGCCCATATATCGACCTAATGCGCGAGCGCATTGCCGGGGCGGCAAAGTTGAATATCGAGCAGGTATCGGTCAAGGCCACCACCACCGAGCACCTCGGCTTCGAAGGCGAGGAGAAGGGGGTATCGGCAACGGCGGTATGCTTGATTTATAGACGAGAGACGAGAGACGAGAGTAAACGGAAAACTAAAAACTAAAAAAGCCAAAGTGCATCCTTACTAGCCCTTACTAGCCCTTATTAGCCGTTACTAGCCCTTAAAAAGGTCTGTGCCGTGGCAATATAAAGAGTTCACAAAACAAAAAAAAATATAAATATGACAATTAGAGATTTAGAGCCAAAGTTGGTTTGGGAGATTTTCGATGATATTACGAAGGTGCCTCGACCATCAAAACACGAAGAGAAAATGGGTAAATTCTTGGTGGAGTTTGCCAAGTCACACAATCTTGAATATCAGTGTGATGCGATTGGAAATGTCGTAATTCGCAAGGCTGCAACCGCAGGCTTCGAGTCGCGACCTACTGTGGTTTTGCAGGCACATACCGATATGGTATGCGAGAAGAATTCGGACAAGGTGTTCGACTTCAACAACGATGCTATACAGACCTATATTGACAACGGATGGGTTAAGGCTGATGGCACAACCCTCGGTGCCGACGACGGCATCGGCGTAGCGGCAGCTCTGGCACTCCTTATTGACGAGAGCGTAGAGCACCCTGCCATCGAGGCGTTGTTTACCGTAGACGAAGAGACCGGTCTGACGGGAGCCTTCAACCTCGGCGAAGGTATGGTGAAGGGCAAGTACCTTATCAATCTCGACTCGGAGGATGAGGGTGAGGTCTTTATAGGTTGTGCTGGTGGCATAGACACATTGGCCTATCTGCCACTTGTAACCGAGCCTGCACCAAGCGGATACAGCTATTATAAGGTCGCTGTAAGCGGTCTTTTGGGCGGCCACTCAGGCGATGATATCGAGAAGGGACACGCCAACTCGAACAAGCTCGCAGCACGAGTAGCCGAGCGCGCGACACGCCTCTTTGCGGCTCGATTGTCCGACTTCAACGGCGGCAATCTGCGCAACGCCATTCCGCGTGAGGCCTATATCGTTTTGGGCGTACCAAGCCAAAATGGCGCAGCCTTTATGGAGGATGCAAAGATGTTCGGAGCGACACTCTGCGCCGAGTTTGCCATTGTGGAGAAGGGTGCCAAGATTGAGGTTTCGGAGGTTGAAGCACCAACAAGCCTCTTGGCTGAGGCGACACAGCGCAACCTTTTGCTGGCTTTGTTGAGCGTACCTTCGGGTGTGTTGGCAATGTCGGCAGCAATGCCGGGCTTGGTAGAGACCTCAACAAATCTCGCATCGGTAAAGTTCGAGGGCGACAAAATCGTCATCACCACCTCGCAACGCTCCTCGGTGGAGAGTGCCAAGGAGTATGCGATGTTGCAGGTAGAGAGTGCATTTGTGGCAGCAGGCTGCGAAGTAGTCCACTCAGACGGCTATCCGGGCTGGGCACCTAACCCTCACTCTACCCTACTCGAATGTACAAAGTCGGCATACAACAAGCTCTTCGGCACGGAGCCTAAGGTGCGCGCTATTCACGCAGGCTTGGAGTGCGGTCTATTCCTCGAAAAGTATCCACACTTGGAGATGGTGTCGTTTGGACCAACCCTACGCGGTGTCCACTCGCCCGACGAGCGTCTCGAAATCTCGACCGTCGATAAGTTCTGGAAGTTGCTTATCGAGGTGTTAAAGAGCATTAAATAGGGGAGGATAAATTGGGTTATAGATTGAGATAATCCATAGGATAATTCTCAGAAAATCCACTTATTCACAATACGCAAGAAGTATCGGTTGGCGGAGTAATCTATTATTCCAGCAACCGATACCTCTCTTTTAGGCATCTTCTCCTTAGCATAGTAGCAGGAGTCGAGTATGCGGACAGCCAAAGTGTCGCCCATCTCATCTACCAATGTGCGATAGGTCGTTACGGGCTCGCCATATTCAATATCACACCACGACAAGCCTTGCTCCTCGTCGCAAATTCTAACCTTATCAAACCGCACAAGGTTGCTGATATCGCCAACACCTATGTCGGCAAAGCGTTTCGTCAAGGGCTTGAAATCCTCGCAAACGCCCGTCACCCGAATATATCTGCCAATCATACCGTTGTCTATATTATCAAGCGGAAATGTTCCAGTTGGAGGTGCGCCAATCTCTACTTTACCTCCCACGCGCGCCAACATCAAGCCACTACACAATATTGACACCTCGGAGTATATTGGCAGATGTACGCTGATGCTATCGGAGTCGATAGCGAACTCCAAACCTCCACTATCATCGACAATTACGGCGCTCTTGCGCATCTCGCCAAGCCAGTCGGTAGCAACGACTACCCCACGCACCATATAGTCATTTGCAATATAGTGGTGGTCGCCCTTGCAGAGCGATTTCAGATAGGCAATACTCACCTCCTCCGTATGTGGCGTTATGCCTTTATTGTTGGAGCATCTACCCAAAAGAAAACAGCTACAAATTAGTAGCAATAGTCGAAATATCATCTGCAAATCGAGGTTTTATCACAAACTGCCTACCTTGGCCATCCCCTACCGTTTTATGATAGAGGATACCCTGAATGGAGACCATAGAGGCAGGCATTTCGAGGGTTGAAAAGTTGGAATATGGGCTAATCTCTGCAAATACTCGATACTCTTCATCGTTCTCGAAGCGATAAAACCCTCTCTTCTTATCTTCTGCTGTGGGTTTGTAGTATATATTTTCGACCTGCACAAATCTACCACACAGAGAGGTACCGAGCGAATTTATGGGGAGAGAAAGCGGAGCCAAACGCTCCACCGAGTTGCCACGCAGAATATGCCTATCGACAACCTCCTGCGCCTCAAATTCGCGAAGTGCGACATCGTAGCTCTGAGGAGGTAGGCCAATCTGCAAAATATTATCCTTGAACATCACAGCCGTACCTTTTAGCCGCAAGGCAACTTCCACTCCGACAGGATATTGCGCAGCAATATTATATGTGCCAAGTTTCACCTCTACGGCACCAGTCTCATCCTCGACAAACATCGAGCGATAGAAGTTGCCATCTCTATCGGAGGAGGTTACACGACCAACGCACACTATATCTGAGGTGATATTATAACACCCATCTGCGGCGAGTTGATACAAAAGCGCAATATTTGCATTCGCTTTCGACACAAACGGTTCGATTGAGGGCTCGCTATGATTGTCATAACAGCCACTCAACACGCCCGCTGAAAGTAGTAGCAAGGCGGCAAAAACAGAGGTTAGCCTACGCATCTTTCGGAAAATTTATATCAAATCGCTACAAAATTACTAAATATCACGATTTTTTGCTATTTTTGCTCACGAATAGCTAATTTAACTGATATTATGCTCAATATCCTACAAAGCGAAACGGAGAAGCTACAAAACTTGATAGTTCCAGATAGCGTACAGAAAGAACAATTTATCGAGACGGTCGAGAAGATTGAGAAACTCACCACCCTCGACTACAAACATCTCCTTACCGAAGTAGCCCAAGAGGCGGGATGGATAGTACTGAAAATCGTACTTGCCCTCATCATATATTTTATTGGTAAGCAGCTGATAAAATGGGTGATACGCATTATGGATAAGGCCTTCGTGCGCCATAAGGTCGAGGCGTCGTTACGCTCATTTTTGCGTAGCTTAGTCAAGGCTCTGTTGATGATTATGCTTGTGTTCGCAATCGTGCAGACGTTGGGCATTAACACCTCCTCCTTCCTCGCCCTGTTCGCTTCGGCTGGTTTAGCAATAGGTATGGCTCTGAGTGGAACGCTACAAAATTTTGCTGGCGGAGTGATTTTGCTCATACTTCGACCTTACAAGGTCGGCGACTATATCGAGGCACAAGGACAATCGGGCACGGTGGAGAGCATAGGTCTCTTCTCTACCTGTCTGAAAACCCCTGACCATCAGACTATCTATGTTCCGAACAATGCCATTGCAACCTCGATTATCGACAACTACTCACAATCCGATATTCGTCGCGTGGATTGGACTCTCTCCATCTCGTATGGCGACGATGTGGATGTTGCTCGTCGCGAGATTTTGGCGATGCTCACAGCCGACAGTCGAGTCTTGACAGATACACCACCAGTAGTATATGTCCAGAACTTGGGCGAGAGCTCGGTCAATTTATCCATTCGCGCATGGGTGGCAAATGGGGATTATTGGAGCCTATTCTTCGATATGAACGAGAAGATGTACAAGGAGCTACCAACCAAGGGGATAAACTTCCCGTTCCCACAGGTGGATGTAAATATTAAAAACAACAAATAAAAATAATCAATAACATTATGGAGTTAAAGGATATTTTGGCTATTTCGGGACAACCCGGTTTGTTCCGTTATGTGGCGCAGTCGCGAAATGGTTTTATTGTAGAGTCACTGCTCGATGGCAAGCGAATGAATGCTTCGGCTTCCTCGCGTATGAGCGCATTGACCGAGATTTCGATGTTTACCGAGGGAGAGGATATACCTCTTGCTGAGGTATTTACCAAGATGTACGCCTACACCGATGGCAAGCAAGGACCTTCGACTAAGGAGGGAGTTGCGCGTTTGAAGGAGTTTTTCGGCGTCGTTATACCCGACTATGACCGCGAGCGCGTACACGACTCCGACATCAAGAAGGCTGTATCGTGGTTTAACCTCCTTGTCGAGGCAGGAATGACCAAGTTTGAAATCCCAGAGGAGTAGACAAAAATATACGACTAACAGAGCCTGTCTAACTTTTTTCACTTGTTAGACAGGCTCGACTATAAGGGGTGTTAGCAATATTAGGAGTCGCCCAAGTGTAGGTATCAAAAACGATACTTGACCATAGGGGGGGGGCAATGGAGAGAATAATGTAAACACACTACATTTATGATACAAACAGAACAGATTAAGGAGCTTGTAAGGCGTCTGGATACGCTGGGGAGGTGTCTTTGACATCGAACAGAGAAAGATAGACCTCCAAAATGAGGAGGAGAAGACTCTCGAACCCGACTTTTGGGAGAGTCCCGAAAAGGCGCAGGAGCAGTTGCGCAAGGTCGCCTCGATAAAGAGCTGGGTTGAGGGTTACGAGGAGGTACGCAAGGCGGTTGATGAGGTGGCGTTGATGCCCGAATTTATAAGCGAAGGGCTTGCCTCCGAAGATGATGCCGAGCGAGCCTACACGCGAGCCGCAGAGCTTGTCGAGAAGCTCGAACTCCGCAATATGCTCTCCGGCGAGGAGGACAAGATGGGTGCGATAGTCGATATCAACGCCGGAGCAGGCGGCACGGAGGCTCTCGACTGGGCTTCGATGCTACTCCGTATGTACACCCGTTGGTGCGAGGCGCACGGCTACAAGGTGAAGATGCTCGACTTCCAAGAGGGCGATGAGGTGGGTGTAAAGTCCTGCACAATGGAGGTCGAAGGCGACTTCGCCTACGGATATCTCAAAAGCGAGAATGGCGTGCATCGCTTGGTGCGTCTTTCGCCATTCAACGCCAACAACAAGCGACAAACCACCTTCGCATCGGTGGCGGTTACGCCTGCCGTAGATGACTCTATCGAAGTTGTTGTAAATCCTGCAAATATCGAGTGGGAGACCTTCCGTTCAAGTGGTGCAGGAGGTCAGAATGTCAATAAGGTCGAGACGGCTGCACGACTTCGTTACCACTTCAAAGATGAGCAGACGGGCGAGGAGATTTCCTATGTTATCGAAAATCAAGAAACTCGCTCGCAGTTGATGAATAAGGAGAATGCAATGCGTATCCTGCGCTCGAAACTCTATCAGTACGAGCTCGAAAAACGCCGTGCTACACAGCAAGCTATCGAGGCGGACAAGAAGAAGATTGAGTGGGGCTCGCAAATTCGCTCCTATGTACTTGACGATAGGCGAGTTAAGGACCACCGCACAGGCTTCCAGACTACCGATTGCGATGGCGTACTCGATGGTGATTTAGATGGCTTTATCAAGGCGTACTTGATGGAGAATTAAAAACATTTACATAAAAATTCTATTATTATGAAAAAGTTATTATTCTTACTGCTTGCGCTGATTTGTATGTCAACAACGGCATCGGCAGCAAAGGTTATTTGCGGTGACGAGCGTACCGATGTATGGGTACCAATGTTAAGAGGCAAGAAGGTTTGTCTTTTGACCAACTACACCGCAACAATCAATGGAAAACATCTTATTGATGTGATGTTGGAGAAGGGAATAAATCTGGTTGCTATTGCCACACCGGAGCATGGATTAAGCGGTAAAGCCTCTGCGGGTGCCAAGGTTGCATCTTCAACATACAAAGATACCGGAATACCGGTTTGGTCACTTTACGGAAAAACTCGCCGTATGACTCCTGAACAGGCAGAGCAATTTGATGTCTTGGTATTCGACATACAGGATGTAGGTGTTCGTTTCTTCACCTATTATGTTACAATGTTGTGGACCTTTGATGCCCTTGCCGAGAAGGGAAAGAGATTGATTGTATTTGACCGTCCAAATCCAAACGGAATGTATGTAGATGGTCCTATCCTCGAAGAGAAGCATAAGTCGTTCATTGGTGGAATACCTATTCCTGTTGTACATGGATTGACAATGGGCGAACTTGCACAGATGGCAGTAGGCGAAGGCTGGGTTCCAAAGATTGATGTTGAGGTTGTGTGTTGCCAAAATTACACTCACCAAACCCGTTATCAGTTGCCTGTTAAGCCGGGTCCAAATGTACGCACAATGCAGGCTGTATAT
Organism: Rikenellaceae bacterium; assembly: GCA_015059865.1. Taxonomy (GTDB): domain Bacteria; phylum Bacteroidota; class Bacteroidia; order Bacteroidales; family Rikenellaceae; genus Alistipes. Next base: position 21,065 of record SUZP01000004.1, read on the forward strand.
CTCTATCCTTCGACATGTTTGATTGAGGGTACAGTATTCTCGGAGGCTCGTGGTACAGATTTCGGTTTTGAGGCTTATGGTCACCCAGATATTGCTCCTACGGGATTTTCATACACTCCACGCTCAATAGAGGGTGCAAAAAATCCAAAGCATCAGGATAAATTGTGTCATGGAGTCGATTTGCGCAAAGTGCCAAAGAAGCAGATTCTCAAAGAGGGCTTCACACTCAAATATGTTATTGATGCCTACAACCGATACGGCAAGGGTAAGGAGTTGTTTGCAGGCGACAGAAAGAAGTTCTTCCACAGATTGGTAGCCGTAGATTATATCTATGAGATGATTATCGCAGGCAAGTCGGCCGATGAAATAAAGGCTATGTGGAAAGATGATGTCGAGAAGTTCAAGGCTCTTCGCCGTAAATATCTGCTTTATGCGGAGTAGTGAATTTCAAAACTACAAAGTTATTTCGAAAGAGGGTGCCCAAAAAAGAATTTGTTGGACACTCTCTTCTTGTAAGTTTGTATAACAAGAACTATTTGAAGTTACTCGTAGGCTGGAAAGATATTGTTTACTTGGCATAAATAGGCCTTTTTTCAGACAAGGTAGATGCAGAAGGAGCTTGTGTTCGGCAGATTTTTTTTTTGGCGAAGGGTATATTTTAATTCTTAATTTTTAATTCTTAATTTTTAATTTGTACTTTTGTACCCGATGATTGATAGAGATACCATAGATAGAATCTATGCCGCGGCAGATATTGTCGAGGTGATAAACGACTATGTTACGCTCAAACGCAAGGGCGTAAACTATCAGGCGTGCTGTCCGTTCCACAACGAAAAGACGCCTTCGTTTGTCGTATCCCCATCGAAAGGTATGTTCAAGTGTTTCGGTTGTGGTAAGGGTGGAAATGCTGTGTCGTTTGTGATGGAGCACGAAAATATCACCTACCCCGAAGCTCTGAAAATAGTAGCCAAGAAGTATGGCATCGAGGTCAAGGAGCGCGAGGAGACCGAGGAGGATAAAGTCCGCAACAACAACCGCGAAAGTATGTTTATACTCAACTCGTGGGCGGCGGATTACTTCGTAAATACACTTCACAACACAGACGAAGGTCTTAGCGTAGGCTTATCATATTTCCGCCAGCAGCGAGGTTTCTCGGAGGCGACAATCAAGAAATTCGGACTTGGTTTCTGCCCTTCGGGTGGCGACAAGATGTCGCAAGATGCCTTGCGCGCCGGCTACAAGGAGGAGTTTTTGCTTTCGACAGGTCTTTCGCTAAAAAGCGAGCGCGACAACTCCCTATTTGACCGTTTCCGCGAGCGCGTGATGTTCCCCGTACACAATGTTTCGGGGCGCATCGTGGCTTTTGGAGGTCGTACACTCCGCACCGACAAGAAGGTCGCCAAGTATCAGAACTCACCTGAGAGCGAGATTTACAGCAAGAAGAACGAGATTTACGGATTATTCTTCGCAAAGAAGGCTATTCAGCAGCAGAACTACGCCATAATGGTCGAGGGCTATACCGATGTTATCTCGATGCACCAGTCGGGTGTAGAGAATGTTGTAGCCTCGTCGGGAACATCACTTACGACCGAGCAGATACGACTCTTGTCGCGCTTCTCGAAGAATATTACCGTGATGTACGATGGCGACTCGGCAGGTCAGAAGGCGTCGCTGCGAGGTATTGATATGATTTTGAAGGAGGGCTTGAATGTTCGCGTGGTGCTTCTGCCCGTTGAACACGACCCCGACTCATTTGCTCGCTCGCACTCCGCCGAGGAGGTGCGTGATTATGTAGAGCGCAATAGTCAGGACTTTATCTCATACAAGGCGAAATTGCTCCTCTCCGATGCGGGCGATGACCCGATAAAGCGCAGCGAGGTTATTCGCGATATGGTGCAGTCGATAAGCGAAATACCCGATACGATACAACGCTCGCTCTACATTAAGGAGTGTTCGCGCCTGATGAATATGAGCGAGGATGTTTTGGTTACCGAGGTAGCCAAGCACCGAGCAAACTCGGTGGGCGACCGCGAAGCGAGTGAATTTATACAGCGCGAGAGCCGTCGTTACTGGAAAAACCGCGAGGAGCTGCCACTGAGTGAGGAGGGTGAGCACTTCGGCAATCTGACTATTGGCAGTAGCTTGGAGTCTATCGAGCGCGAGTTGATATACTATCTTGTTGTTCACGGAACGAAAAACTACGAATATCGCGAGGGGCGCAAAATCATAGAGATGAATGTTACAGAGACTATTCTCGACGAGATATCCGTGGATGATATGCACTTCCATAACAGCGCCTACAACAAGATATACGAAATCTATCGTGAGGCTCGCATTGCAGGGCGTACCCCACAACTCGAAGAGTTCTCATCGCACAGCGACATAGCGGTCTGCGACGCTGTCACCGACTTGATGTTTATCGACGACCAATACTCCGAGAGTGAGATTTGGACAAAGAAGGAGGTGCACACCACGACCGAGTCGGAGGTCTTGGGCAAGGGCGTTCCGAAGGCGATACTTCTCTTTAAGACCAAGGTCGTGTCGGCGCGACTATTCGAATTGCAGGCGGCGCTTGAACGCGAAGATATCAGCGAGGAGGAGCAATTAGAAATCGCCTCGGAGATGGTAAATCTCAACCGTCTGAAAGTGATATTGGCAAAAAAGACCAATCGATTGACGATATAGATATCTCCTGTCTAATAAAGTAAATGATGCAAAAAGCGGCGCTTTTTGCATCATTTCATTGTACCATTACCTGCATCATTACCTTGTATTGCTACCCTTCTTGGAACGAATATTATACATATCGTAGCCTACGCGTCGAATGGCATTGATAGTCTCGTAGTATGGTCTGTCGCAAACATCGGTAAACCCGACATTGAAGTTTTCGCCATCGAAACGGCCTGTGGTCGCTTGGTCTGAGAACTGATGCCAGTGAGTGCCCACGATATTAGGATGCTCCAAAGCCGAACGAACATAGGCTTCGTATGCCTTGCCGCGCTCCTCCTGACTCTTAACCTCCAACAATGAGTGGTGGAAGAGTCCACGGTCGCGAGTACCGAAGTGGAATTCGCCAACAATCATTGGTTTATCAACACCTTCGGGTTGTTTGTAATCTTCGAGGGTGAAGAAGTAGTAGTTGTGGCTTATCGCATCGCAATATTGTGCACCAATGACAAGAGCCCTTTGATTGGACCCAGCGAAACGGCAACCGAGGTACAACACTCCCGGAGCATACTCATCGAACACCTCGCGACATACACCGAAATACTTGTGGATAATCTTGTCATTGAACTCTACGAGGTCGCGATGTGCACGCTTTGGCACAGGCTTAACATTGTTGAGCAGAGCATCCCACGAATCGAATGATGTTCCCCAGACTGCGTTCAACATCGTGATATCCTCTTTGTACTTTGCCTTATAGTGCTTTACCAACTCCTGCTTTCCAAGCAATGTCGCAGGATTTTGTGCCATCTTCACTGCAAGAAAACTACTATCACCCCATCGTAGCTCGTTATCCACAAAAAGGCCTACGAGATATGGGTCCTTCAAAGCCTCTTCACGGTCTTTGAGTTGGTCGATAATGCTCTGGCGGAAGCTTGGGTCGAATGGATCACGGAATGGCCACCAACCTCCAATGCCCTTGATAGGCACACCGCGTGCCTCCAAACGCTCGATATATGGAGTCTTAGACATTAGGCAGATATCCTTGTCCGAAGAGTTTGCTATGGTATTCAGTCCCCAGCTCTGCAAGCGGCGATGTGCCAACTCGGCGTAGATATTCTTGTAATCCTTGCCATACTTGCGATAGCAGTTTGCCGAGGAGAAGTCATAAGTCTCCTTAATTTTTCGAGCTGTATAGTAAGGTTTAAGCAACGAATCCTGAGTGAAATAGAATTGCTCAAATTCAGAACCAGCCTTTGGCAAATTCTCGAAATAATGGTGGCGGTTGTCGAGAGGTGTCACACCCGAAGATGTAGTTACTCTCACTACGCCGTGCGACCACCAAAGACGACCTTCTGGGTCCACAAACCACCACTTGCCATCATACTTCTCAAAGCGGAAGCGACCGGTTGCCTTCAACTGCGGGCCATTTGCCCAGCCGCCATACTTGTTGCGGTCGGTAGGGCCCTTGTGAGCTGCGAGGTCGGCCTCCTCCTCTTCGCGTGCCTTTTGCAAATCTGCATCCGAGTGAGTTTTGCCCGGCCACTCATTATACTTGTACTGTCCGTATTGGTCGATAAATGGGAAAAACTCATTATAAGACATATATACCTCTTTCGGATTCTTCACGCGCTTACCCGGAATCACTTGAAGATTGCTAATTCGCAAACCTTTTTTCGGCATAGTGTGTGGCATCGAGATATAGTTTGTCGAGAACGAGATGATACGCACATTGGTAAGGTCTCCCTCGTAGGAGTGAAAGCCAAACTCACTCGAATATGGGGTATAACGCATCCCCGTAAAAGATTTTGCCACATCGGGATGTTGCAGTGGCTCAGGGAAGTTCAACACCACCTCGCGTTTCTCGTGCGGCATAAGATAGTAGATATCTCCCACTATATTAGGAACATATCGACGGGTCTTAGTGATATTCTTTCGCGAAGGAGCAATATAGAGATGGACTCGAATAGGTTTTTCATCAAGATTTTCAAGCGTGAATGAAAGCGCCTTATACTTCGTAAAATCAAACTGTTTGTCAATGGTCATACGAAGAGTTCTTGCCCCCTTAGCAGGTACGATAGTAACATCATTTTCTTCAATTACCAGACTCGCCTTATGACTCTTTAAGCACTCACGAGGTGTGTCGGCAACAAGTCGAATAGCTCTCTTTGCCTCGACCGACAAAACACCTGTTATAAATACAGCAGATAGGATAAGTAGTAGTTTTTTCATAGAGTTTTAATTTATCTATTTGCATAACAAAGGTAATAGATATATTTTATTTCTCAAAATTAGAGCATAAAAAGGTGTGCCCCGAAAAAAGGGCACACCTCTCCATCGAAAAAATTGCTTATGGTTGTCTACTTATCGATAGACTTTGCGTTGTTATCTTTCAAGAGTTGTTGGATGAGAGCCTTCTCATCGTCGTCTAACTCTTCGTTCAATTCCTCCATAATCTGTCGGGATAAGTCGTTTCCGTTCCCACCCTTCTTCATTATGCGCTCTATCTCGCTATCTGACGAGAATGTTGCGAATGAACGATTTTCGGCATAGTCAATACCTGCAAAGATTGTTCCTAAGAGGAGCAAAATCCACGCCAAGATTGTTACGAGAAGCACCCACCAACGCGGTTTTTTATTTATCAGCAGAGTAATAAATAGGTAGCCAATATAGATTGCAGGGACCAAGATTAGCAGTAACGCAAAAGCCATCAATGGCACACCAACCTCATTTGCAGCATCAATAACACCTGCAAAGTTGCCTATATCGACTATAAACAGTTCACCTACACCTGCCGTAATAACAACGAGCGAAAGCAGTAGGAAAAATACGACAAATGCGACAGGGAATAGCAGGAGTCCGAGCAACACCTTCATCACAATCACCATAAAGCGACCAAAAGTTGTTACTACCGAAGCTACACTCGACTTCGCCTGCTCCTCCTGCGTTGCTCCTTGGCGGTTGGCAATGGTGCTGGCAGAGATAGGCTTACCCTCTGCTTCGAGCTTCTGACGAGCCGACTTTGCCTCTGGAATGGCAAACCACAAGATAAGGTAGGTTATAAAAAAGACAGCGCAGAGATTGCCACCGAGTGTGGATAACCAATGGAGGAATGGTGCGCCAATCACTACAAGAATAAGTGGTGATGCCATAGCCAATCTAATCCACACTGCATCAACGCCGAAATGTTTTGCCAAACCAGCGCAGACACCGCCCAACTTTGCATTTTCGAGGTCGCGGTAGAGGCGGCGCGGAATACGACTCTCGCTGCTATTGCCCGCCTTCTCCTCCTCGCCCGAAATAGCCTCCGGCGAGCCGAGTTGCTCGATGATATTCTCGATAATCGGCAGTGTTACAACGCACTGTGCATCGCTCTGTGCCGAGAGTATCAACTCGGCAATACGAGCCTCGATATCCGCCAAAATCTCCTCGCTGTCGGGGCTATTTTTGTACGCCTCTTTAAGCGATGCAAGGTAGTTATTCAGACGGTCGTATGCCGCCTTCTCAAAGGTGAAACCAACACCCGAAATACTGCATTTTTTAATCTCGTTCATATCTGTTCCTCCTACTTTTTACGAATTGAACTTGCTCCTGTATTGGAGGTTATATTTACTTGACAATCACCACTATAAATAATTGACGATGCACCCGAAGCCGAGGCGTTCAGCAGTTGCAGACACTCCACCGCTATTGCCGAAGCTCCGCTTGCTTGCGTAGTGCATTGAACGCCAATTGCCGAAGCCTTCGATGCCCCCGAACATTCGAGGTCGAGGGTTGCGGTGCGCATCTTCTCGGCACGCAAGGTCGATGCCCCCGACAAATCTATCTCGGCATCTGTAACCTGTCCCGTAAGGGTGGCTACCGAAGCCCCCGAGAGGTCGATATCGAGGTCATCGGTTGTCAATACTGCCTTAATTGTTGAAGCCCCCGAAGCATCTATCGATACCTCCTTTGCCGCTGCTGTAACCTCAATTACCGAGGCGGAAGTTGCCTCCAAATCCAACTCTTTGCACGAGATTGTCGGCTTGACAATCACGCGAGCAGCCGCAGATGTTGTAATCTCGTTTATCTTGCCGTTGTAAGGCACATAGACCTCTGCCAAAAGGTTAGAACGGCGCGATACGGGCGTACCCGAAAGTAGTGTGGCGTAGAGTGTGCCGTCTTTGACTTTGAGCGATACATACGGAATAACCGATTGCGGTGCGCGAACGATGATATTGCCCGTAGTGCGCTCCTCAACGATAAGGCGAATGGCCTTCGATACCTCTATCTCGTTGAAATCCATTGCTGAACGGCGAGCCTCCATTACAATCTTGTGCTCGTTAGCGATTGCGATGCCGGTCTTGGTGTTTGCTTCGCCATCACCCTGTGCAAATGCTGTTGTGCAAAGCGCAGAGAGAATAAGTGTATAGACTAATCGTTTCATACTTACAAGTTTATTTATCGTTTATTTCTAATGTTATCAATCTGCTCCACAAGCGTATCCCACGCCTCGTCTAACGATGCGAGGTAGGTGCGCCCCTCGGCAGTCAGGGTGTAGTACTTTCGTGGTGGTCCCTGTATGGACTCCTCCCAACGATAGGTCAGGTAGCCGGCATTCTTCAATCGTGTCAGCAGAGGATAGAGCGTACCCTCGACCACAATCATTTCAGCCCTCTTCAACTCGGTAATAATGGCCGGCGCATACGAATCGCCATTTGCCAATATCGCAAGCACACAATACTCCATTATGCCCTTGCGCATCTGTACTTTTATATTATCCTTCTCCATATTTTATTATTAATTGACAATTGACAATTGACGAATTGACAATTAAAAGTATTTTTATTTAGGCCTGCGGCGCTTTACTCTCGTCTCTCGTCTCTCGTCTCTCGTCTAATAAATTACTCTTCCGGAATCAGCAACCACATAACGATATATACCCACAACGACATTCCGCCGAATATTATCAGGCAGAGCATAACAATACGCAAAGTCGTCGAGTCGGTGCCAAAATAGTTGGCTAAACCACCGCATACTCCCGCTATCGAACGGTCGGTGCGTGAACGGCGCAATAATTTTTGTCCCATACCACTACTGTTTTTAGTTTCACTTTGATTCTCTGCTCCAAAATCGTCGGGCGTGCCGATGCGGGCAATGGCTCGCTCTACCATCGCGAGTGTCACTACCATCATTGTCGATGGCCGTGCCTCACGAAGTATCTCGGCGATGCGAATCTCGATATCGTTCATCACCTCTTCGGTATCGCTCGCGATGCGGCGGCGCACATCGTTGAGGTAGATGGTCAGTCGGTCGTAGGCATCGCGGTCAAGCGTAAAAATCTGCTGCCCGATGTTTGCATTGATAGTCTCTTTCATACCTTTTCTATATCTGTTTAATAGTTCACACTCTATAATCCTGTTGCACCCTTTGTGCCTCCTCCGATATTGTTTCCGCCATCGTCTGACTTGGCGTTTGTTCGCTTGACATACAACCCTTGCTTACCGAAGTTGTAGCCCACCGATACCCTGATGCAGCGGCTAATATTGCTATTCGTCGCCCATTGACGAAAGGTCGGAGTGTCGGACTCAGTCTTGAAGGTTGTAGTTCGCGCGTGTGGATTATATACCGCAATGGCAATCTCCAACTTATCTTTGAGCAGCTTCTGCACAAAGTGGGCTTGTGTTCCGAACACCCAATTCGTGCCCACGCTACCCATCTGTGGCTCCATACGCCAGAGATACTCTCCAAGCGTGAGTCTTGCACCCTTCCACAACGCAATCATCATATTGAGGTTGTGCGACAGGGTCCAGCCATTGCTCTCAATACCCTCGTCAGGCAACTTGTAGGCCAAGTGTCCACCTCGCACCGAGAGCGAGAGATTGAATTTCGATGATGGGCGATAGGAGAGCGACACCCCTGCGCCATAACCACGCATACGACCGTGGTTACGATAGGTGGAGTTCACAAAACCCTCATCGTCAATAAACGAGTATGACGATATAAGGTTGTTCGAGAGGCGCGAATACAACTCACCCGTTGCGCTCCACTTATTGTCCGAATAGGAGTATTTGAGCGAGAGGTTATGCGTAACGCCAGTGCGCAATTTCGGATTTCCATATTGTCGCTCGGCCAACCCCTCCTGCACAAATGGAGTCATCGCATAGATACCCGGGCGCGAGAGTCGCTCCGTGTAGGAGAAAGCGAGTGTGTGCCCCGTCTTTGGCAGATAGGTCAAGGAGATATACGGCACTACATTTACAAGCGAGGTGCTCCACTTCTCACGCTTATCGCTCTGATAGTCGGTTGCGTACCACGCCCCCTCCAAGCGACCGCCTGCACGCACCGAAAGTTTATCCATCGAGTAGGCGTAACCTGCATACACGCCGAGTACATTGCGTGTCAGGCGCGTAGTACCCTGCGACTCGCCGAGTATGGCATCTGTCGCATCGCTGTTTGCTTGGTGCGTAGTTGTCAGCGTATTGTCGTACGAGTGCTTGGCACCTGCCTCAATGGTGTGGTGCTTGTTTATAGGGTTTATGTAGTCAATCTGCGCAACATTATTTACCATATTCACCCGTTTGTCTGTCAATATCTTCGATGCGGTGATATCGCTACCATAGGGATTGTAGAGTTGCAACTGCATCTGCTCCTGTGGCGGAATAATCGAGATATTATCCGATATGGTCAGCGTATGTCCCTCGCCTTTGAAGGAGTGCTGATAACTTACCGTAGCATCTACGCCAAACCAATCGTGCGTATTGGTCTGTGGCGAGTTGTAGCCATATAGCAACGCCTTGTTGCTGTCGAAATAGTCGTACTTGGCCCTGACATCGCTCTTCTGCTTGCCACCCCAAATGCCGACCTCAGCGGTAACGAGGTTTACCGAGTCAATCTGATAGCTTGCATTTACATTGCCATAGAGCGAGTAGTAGCCGTAACCATAGTCGCCATCGGCGTTCATATAGCGATAGCCTGCGCCATCAACCAAATTCTCGAAATGGTTGCTTTGATATCCCACTACATCGCGATTTGCCCACGCCTGCGAGTAGTAGAGCGAGGTCGAAAGCGACAACTTCTTGGTCTGCACCGTAAATTGTGCCGAGTTGTTGGTGTTCCAGTTGCGATTAAACCAATTGCCGGCAGCAAGATTTATGCGACCATTGTAGCCATCAAACTTTGCCTTTGTGGTGATGATATTCAAAACACCACCCACACCCTCGGCATCGTACTTCATCGAGGGGTTTGTGACAACCTCGATACGCTTGATTGACGAGGCGGGCATACTCTTGATAATATCGGCGAAGTTACGCGACATCGAGGAGGAGGTGTGACCATTCACAAGCACCTTGTAGTCGCTCTGCCCATTCATCAATACATTTCCGCTGGCATCGAGCGAGAGCTGTGGCACCTTGCGGATGATATCTTCGAGCGTACTCGTCGAAGCCTCAGGGTCATCCTCCACCGAGTAGGTCAGCTTCTCTGCATCGGCCGTAACGATAGGCTTTTGAATGGTAACATTTACCGCATCCACCGCAACACCCTCAGTTATAACAATCTCGCCCAAATCTATGCGCTTACCCGACACCTCAACTTGTCGCTTGTGGGTGTTATAACCCACCGCCGAGACCTCCAAAGTCATCTTGCCCGACTGCTCTGTTTCGAGCGAAAACGAGCCATCGGCTCGCGCTGCAACGGCCGCGACAATTGTGGTGTCACGCAAAAGTGCGACTGTGGCATAACCCACCTCCTTGTGGGAGGTCGCATCGGCCACTCTTCCCAGTAGAGTGCTCTTTGCCGATGCAAGCATTGTAGCCATCAACAATGCCATTGTTAGAAAAATTTTGCCCATTATTCCTGTTATTTTGGTTCTCTGTCATCGCAAATATAATGCATTTTTCAGTACTATGCAATAAAAAGTACTGAAATTTTTATAGGAAGTAACAAAAATCTGAGTATTTATTGTTTAACAATAATTACACCTATGTTTATAATATCAAATGAGGCTCTTCAATTAATCTCTTATTTGACTACTTCGCTAATTTTTATTATCTTTGGGGGTTATTTGCAACTGTTTACTCTTGAATGATATGAGAAGATACCTACTTTATGCGCTTCTTTTGATTGGAAGCATCGCCTATGGTGGAGAGCGCAAACTACTCACAATGGAGGATGCAATTCTCAATCGCAACCTTGCGCCCAAGAACTATGCAATTCGGTTCAGCAAGGAGAACCCGAAGATTTACGAACATCCAAAAGGCAGTATCATCGAGCAGTACGACATTCGTACGGGCAAGTTGATTGATACAGTACCTATTCGTATCGGTATGCCTAACCCTTTCCGCAATCGCGCAAGTGTCAAGGATAATAATGTGATTTGGCACGATGCTGATGGCAAACAGCATAAAATCACCGACTTTACAGATAAAAATATCGTCTGCGGTCAGTCGGTTTCGCGCAACGAGTTTGGCATTAGCGGAGGATTGTTCCCATCGCCCGACAACTCGTTTGTCGCCTTCTACCAAAAGGATGAGTCGCGTGTAACGACCTTCCCGTTGTTGGATATAACCTCGCGTACGGGCTCGTTGGTCGAGATAAAGTACCCAATGAATGGTATGGCATCGGAGCGCGTGAAGGTGGGAGTCTACAATGTAGCCTCGAAGATGGTGGTCTATCTCGCCGTAACCGATTTCGACGAGGAACGCTATCTCACCAACCTCTCGTGGTCGCCCGATTCGAAAACCATCTATGTTCAGGTACTAAATCGTGCGCAGAAAGAGATGCATCTGAACGCTTACGATGCACAAACAGGCATTTTCGTCGCTACGATTTTGACCGAGAAGAACGACCGCTGGGTGGAGCCGCAAAATCCGTTGCACTTCATTGACAACGACCGCTTTATCTATACGACCGACAATCGTGACGGATATAAAAATCTATACCTCCACACCCTCTCGAAAGGTACGACCGAGCGCCTGACAAAGGTAGATGCAGATGTGGCCTATGTGGCGCACGATGCGCGCAATGTCTACTACTACTCGGCAGAGGTTTCGCCCGTAGAGCAGCATCTATTCAGCCTCTCGTTGCGCAGTGGCAAGGTGCGCCGTCTTACTCGCGATGCGGGTTGGCACAACTGCACCATCTCGCCCGATGGAAAACATTTCATCGATAACTACTCCTCGCTCGATGTTCCGCGTGTGGTGGCCGTAGGCTCGACTGATGGCAAGATTTATCGCGAGGTTTTCCGTGCCGAAAACCCATCAAAGGATTACAACTACTCGACAATAGAGCTTGGCTCGGTACGCTCGGCGTGTGGCAAATATAACAACCACTACCGCCTTATCAAGCCTCTCGACTTTGATGAGAACAAGAAGTACCCCGTAATACTCTATGTCTATGGTGGTCCGCATTCGCAGATGGTGCGCAATTCGTTCCAAGCGCAGCTGCGCCGTTGGGAGATGTATATGGCACAGCGTGGATATGTGGTGTTTGTGATGGACAATCGCGGCACGCTCAATCAAGGCACAGAGTATGAAAAGGCGATACATCGCCAATGTGGCAAGGCTGAGATGGAGGACCAAGTGGCAGGCTTGCAGTGGCTCCTCTCGCACAAGTGGGCAGACCGAGAGCGCGTAGGAGTTCATGGCTGGTCGTATGGCGGATTTATGACTATTTCGCTTATGACACACTACCCCGAAATCTTTAAGGTTGGTGTTGCAGGTGGCCCTGTTATCGACTGGAAGTGGTACGAGGTGATGTATGGCGAGCGATATATGGAGACAGAAAAGACAAACCCTGAGGGTTTCGCTGCAACATCGCTTATCGCCCAAGCCAAAAACCTCAAAGGCAAGTTGCTGATTTGTCAGGGTGCGATAGACGATGTGGTGGTGTGGCAGCACTCGCTGTCGTTTATCGACGCCTGCATCGACAATGGCGTGGCGGTGGATTACTTCCCTTATCCACGCTCGAAACACAATGTATATGGCAAGTGGCGTGTGCATCTGATGCAGAAAGTGACAGACTACTTCGAGGACTACCTGCGATAGTATGCCAAAATGGCAGACATCGCGCCTTGGCACACTGCTTGATTGAAGAGTAAACAACTTTTAATTTTGTATTTTTAATTTTTAATTTGAATATACTATGACAGTAAAACCACTTTCAGACAGAGTACTTGTACTCCCAAATCCCGCCGAGACTACAACGGCAAGCGGATTGATTATTCCAGATTCGGCAAAAGAGAAGCCAGCAGCAGGCAAGGTTGTAGCAGTAGGTCCCGGCACTGCCGAGGTGAAGATGGAGGTAAAGGTAGGCGACGAGGTGTTGTATGGCAAGTATGCCGGCACCGAGTTGAATATCGATGGCGAGAGCTACCTTATGATGGCGCAGCGCGATATTCTCGCAGTAGTTGAGAAATAATTTTTTAGACGAGAGACGAAAGACGAGAGATGAGAACAACTACTCTCTACAAACTAAAAAAGTAAGGTGCAAAATTTACCAATCGGAACAATTTTCAAACAAAAGCGAAAAAATTATGGCAAAGGATATTAAATACAATGTTGAAGCGAGAAATCTACTCAAAGAGGGTGTAGATGCTTTGGCAGATGCAGTGAAGGTTACACTTGGACCAAAAGGTCGTAATGTGATTATTGGCAAGCAGTTTGGTGCGCCACATATCACAAAAGATGGAGTTACAGTAGCGAAGGAGGTTGAGTTGAAAGACCCATTCGCAAATATGGGCGCACAGATGGTTAAGGAGGTCGCATCGAAGACCAATGACGATGCCGGCGACGGCACAACCACCGCAACAGTCTTGGCACAGGCTATTATTAGCGTAGGTATCAAGAATGTTACCGCAGGCGCAAATCCTATGGATTTGAAGCGTGGTATCGACAAGGCAGTGGCAACAGTGGTAGATAATCTCCGCGAGCAGTCGCAGGAGGTTGGCTCGGACAACTCGAAGATTGAGCAGGTAGCTACAATCTCGGCAAACAACGACAACAACATCGGTAAGCTTATCGCTGAGGCTATGTCGAAGGTGAATAACGAGGGCGTTATCACCGTCGAGGAGGCAAAGGGAACGGACACCTATGTAGATGTTGTCGAGGGTATGCAGTTCGACCGTGGCTATATCTCGGCATACTTCATCACCAACACCGAGAAGATGCAGACCGAGCTCGAAAAGCCTTATATCCTCGTTACCGACAAGAAGATTTCGACGATGAAGGAGATTATGGGCGTATTGGAGCCTGTGGCACAGAGTGGTCGTGCCCTGCTCATCATCGCCGAGGATGTCGATGGCGAGGCGCTGTCGGCTCTCGTAGTGAATAAGTTGCGCGGCACATTGAAGATTGCCGCTTGCAAAGCTCCGGGCTTTGGCGACCGCCGCAAGGATATGCTCGAAGATATCGCAGCCTTGACAGGTGCGACCGTTATCTCTACCGATAAGGGTATGCGACTCGAAGATGCTACACTCGACGCTCTCGGATGTGCCGAGAAGGTAACAATGAACAAGGAGAATACCACCATCGTAGATGGCTGTGGCGACAAGGAGCTTATCAAAAATCGCGTGGAGCAAATTCGTGCATCAATCGAGATTTCGAAGTCGGACTACGACCGCGAGAAGTTGCAGGAGCGTTTGGCTAAGTTGGCAGGTGGCGTAGCTGTACTCTATGTAGGTGCTGCAACCGAGGTCGAGATGAAGGAGAAGAAAGACCGCGTAGATGACGCCTTGGCAGCTACTCGTGCTGCTGTCGAGGAGGGTATCGTTCCGGGCGGTGGCGTGGCTTACATCCGCGCAAGCAAGGCTCTCGAAAACTTGAAGGGTAGCAACGACGACGAAACCACAGGTATACAGATTGTTAAGCGCGCTATCGAGGAGCCTCTCCGTCAGATTGTAAAGAATGCAGGTGGCGAAGGCTCGGTAGTGGTAAATAAGGTACGCGAGGGCGAGGGTACATTTGGCTACAACGCTCGCGAAGACCGCTACGAGGATATGCTCAACGCAGGTATTATCGACCCTACAAAGGTATCGCGTGTGGCTCTCGAAAATGCAGCTTCGATAGCTTCGATGTTCCTCACTACCGAGTGTGTCTTGGCCGAGCAGGAGCGCGAAACACCAATGCCAGCAATGCCAGCAGGTGGTATGGGCGGTATGATGTAGTAGAATAACACAACAAACAAAGCAATGGCGACCAATTTTTTCGATTTGGTCGCCATTGCTTTCATTTATTCTACTATCTACAATTGACTCTTTATATCCTTAATACGAAGTTGGAGCGAAGATTTTCCGCGATAGTTATTTTCGATAATCTGATAACAGATATCAATAGGCTTGCCAGCACGCACCCACTCATAATGCGACGGTTGCTGAAAAGCTATGGTCTGCATACGCGCAGATGGCGCAGAGCGTTGCGTCAAATCCATACGCAAATGCTCGGCATCAGCTCCAACAAGGCGTGCATCGCCACCATTCACACACTGCTCCGACGCGAAAACAGGGAGATTATTGCCCGGTCCAAATGGCTGGAAGCGATTTAGTTCACGGAAGAAGTTAGGCGTAATATCCGCGAATGACAACATACTATCAATCTCCACCTGCGGAATAAGGCTACGCGGGTCGATATTATCCTCTACATATTGATTAAAGCGACGCTTGAACTCCTCGACATTCTCAGGCTTCATAGTCAGTCCTGCGGCGTACATATGGCCACCGAAGTTCTCCAACAAGTCGGAGCACGACTCTACCGCCTGATAGAGGTCGAAGCCCGGAATCGAACGCGCCGAGCCCGTTACGAAGCCATTGCTCTGGGTAAGCACCACCGTAGGGCGGTAGTAGGTCTCGATAAGGCGCGATGCCACAATACCCACAATACCCTTCATCCACTTCGGATTGTAGATTACGGTGCTCTTCTGCGACTTCAATTGTGGATTATTCTCCACGAAGTCGTGAGCCTCCTGCGTAACACTGCGGTCAATACTCTTGCGGTCTTGGTTGAAGTTATCAATAACATCGCCAAACTCGCGTGCCGCATCCTCATCACCCTCAACAAGCAACTTCACCGCAGCATAGCCTCCCGACGGAACAGAGTCCTCAGGATACTCGTCCATACGCATACGACCTGCGGCATTGATGCGAGGGCCAATCTTGAAGACGATATCGTCAATGGTGATATTCTGCTCCTCCAAGCCGCAGATGCGGATAATCGAGGAGAGTCCCTCCGATGGCGAAGAGTTCAGAATTTTCAAACCATAGTGAGCCAAAACACGATTTTCGTCGGTCAGTGCAACGATATCCGAAGCAATACTTACAACCAAGAGGTCGAGGAACTGCTCAATCTCGCTGAATGGAATATTGTGCTTCTGTGCGTAGGCTTGCACCAACTTAAAGCCGACACCGCAACCCGACAACTCATCGAAAGGATAGTTGCAGTCATTGCGCTTCGGGTCGAGAACAGCTACGGCACGAGGAATCTCCTCGGCCGGAAGATGATGGTCGCAGATTATGAAATCTACCCCTTTTTGTGTTGCATAGTCCACCTTCTCGACAGCCTTAATACCACAATCGAGGGCTATGATAAGCTTCACACCCTTCTTTGCGGCAATGTCGATACCCCTCTTCGAAATACCATAACCTTCGGTATAACGGTCGGGAATGTAGAACATCAGATTGTTGTGTCCGATGTGGCGGAGAAATTTATATACGAGCGCAACGGCCGTAGTGCCATCTACATCGTAGTCGCCATAGACCATAATCTTCTGGTTTTTGGCCACTGCTTCCTCCATACGCTCCACCGCACGCTCCATATCCTTCATCAGGAACGGATTGTGCAAGTCTTCGAGTCGGGGGTTGAAAAACTTCTTCGCTTTGTCTACTGTGTCTATGCCTCTTTGTACCAATAGGTTCGCCAATACCGTAGGAATTCTCAGTGAGGTAGCAATATGGTCTACCGTCAATGAGTTGCCCTGTGGTTTGACTACCCACCTTTTCTGAATAGGCATACTCGTTAAATTTTATATATTTATTTTCCAATTTTATATTCATTTTATAGTACTTTTTCGAGGTTAAAGTTCACAAGCAGCTTCTCGCAAAGCACCTTGCTCGCCTCCTCGAACGAAACCTCGCGACCGAGCTCCTTCGTAATCGAGGTAACACCCTTATCGACAAAGCCGCACGGGTTAATCATCGTAAACCATTTGAGGTCGGTCGAGGCATTGAGCGCCAAGCCGTGCATAGTAACAAAACGCGAAGCCTTAACTCCTATTGCGCAAATCTTTCGCCAATTGCGCTGCAACTTCTCGCCTGCCGCATTCTCCACCTCGTCACAGAGCCACACTCCCGTAGCCCCCTCCAAACGACGCCCCTCGATACCATATTCAGCAATGGTCTCGATAATACTCTCCTCCAAAATTTCGATATAACGACGCAAGCCGATACCCAACTTTTCGAGGTCGAGAATTGGATAACACACCACCTGTCCCTCGCCGTGGAAGGTGATGTCGCCACCGCGGTCAATATGGTAAAACTCTGCTCCGAGAGCCTTCAATCGCGCCTCGTCAATGAGCATATTGTCCATATTGCCACTCTTGCCGAGCGTGTATACTGACGGATGCTCAACAAAGATGATGGTGCCAGCAAAGTCGCTATCATCGCCCTGCTTTGCCAACATCTCGTTGAAGAGACTCTGCTGATACTCCCAGCACTCCTTGTAAGGCATTCGCCCTACCCATTTACACTCGACACGCATATACCAATTCAAAATGCAAAATGCAAAATGCAAAATGCAAAATGCAAAATGCAGAATTCGGAACTCAAATGCAGAATTCGGAACTCAAACAACCTATGTTTAAATCGAGATTTAGCGGCAGTTATCGTGCCACTTTGATAGAGGAGATGGCTTCGTCAGCCAAGTACGATGAACGCACCAACGGACCACTTGCACAGTAGTCGAAGCCCATATCGAGAGCTATTTGGCGGTATCGTTCGAATGTTTCGGGGGTAATGTATTCCGCAACGGGAACCTGCTCCTCCGTAGGTCGAAGATACTGTCCGATGGTTACAATGCGCACACCTGCATCGCGCAAGTCGTGCAGCGTCTGCACCACCTCCTCTTCGCTCTCGCCAAGTCCTACCATCAATCCGCTTTTGGTCGTTACACCCCTCTCGCCCATATAGCGCAATGCCGCCAACGAAGTGCGGTATGTCGCCCTGGCGCGCACGATAGGTGTAAGTCGCTCCACGGTCTCGATATTATGCCCGATAATGTCGGGCTTTGATGCCATCACCACCTCCAACGAAGCTGGCACAGCATCAAGGTCAGGAATAAGGAGCTCTATTGTTGCGTTAGGGTTCTTCGCTTTGATAGCCTCTACGGTCTGTGCCCAATGCGCTGCACCGCCATCGGCCAAGTCATCGCGAGTAACAGAAGTTACGACAACATGCCTAAGTCCCATAAGGTTAATACTCTCGGCCACCTCTTGTGGCTCGGCTGGATTTGGTGGCAACGGCACACCTGTTTTGGTTGCACAGAAGCGACAACCACGAGTACATACATCGCCCAAAATCATAAATGTTGCAGTTCGCTTACTCCAACATTCAGCCTTGTTCGGGCATCTACCGCTACTACAAATCGTATGGAGAGAATGTTCACGCACGATACGAGCCACCTCGGCAAAAGCATCGCTTTTGTGGAGACGAATTTTCAGCCATTCGGGCTTCCTTTCGGGCGTGTTACAACCTTGAATTTTAGGCATTTCTCTCTAAGTTCATTATTCCTATTGGTGCAAAGATACGAATAAATTGATAATTAGCAATTGATTTATCATTTTTTTTGAGAAATATTCAGGCTATCATCTCTCTTTTTAGTGAGATTTTAGGGATTTTCACTATTTTTAGGGGATTTCTTTACAACAAATTTGGATAATATAAAAAAATATCATACCTTTGCCCTGCTTTTAGCGCGATAATGCTGTTGTAGCTCAGTGGTAGAGCACTTCCTTGGTAAGGAAGAGGTCACGAGTTCAAGCCTCGTCAACAGCTCAAAGGAACAAGACAAATGCCATCGCAAGATGGCGTTTGTTGTTTATATATGATAGGAACGATGCCTGCATCAGTGAGTAGCATATATAAACGACAAACATAGTCGCATAGCGACATTTGTCGCAGTGAGTTTGAAGGCGCCCCCGCGGAACGGAGAGGCAAGGCGAAACAAAGCACTGCGTAGCAGTGTGGAGTGAGCCAAGCCTCGTCAACAGCTCTGAGAAATCAAAATAAACAACGAGAATGCCACCCTATCAAGGTGGCATTTGTTATTAGAGGCAGTGGGCAGTGGGCTTGCACATAGAACCATTGCCTCTAATAACAAATATTGCAATTTGCGATGTATACTCGTTGTTTGTTTGATTTCCATAGCGCCAAGAGGCAAAACAGAGCGTAGCGGCAGTTAAGTCTCGTCAGCCCCCCCCGTAAACAGAGCGTAGCGGCAGCCGAGCCTCGTCAACAGCTCGCCACCGAGATACAAATAGTGCAATTTTTCCACATTTTTTAATTCTCGATTTTTAATTCTCAATTTTTAGTTATACCTTTGCACCCGCGTATCAACCTCTTATACTGGGCAGTTGAGCAGAAGGCTTCGTAAATTGTGGTGTAAAAACCTCGATTGAAGAGGCGAGGATTAGACGGCAGTGTCCGACTATGGTAGCGAGATTGCAGCGATAATGTTGAACGGAAACTAATAAATTTTGTTGCAACAATGAACAAGGATTCATTAATTAGACTTGTGAACGAGCAGATGTGGGCTAAGACTGATGCCGACATCCCTCAGTTCAGCGCAGGTGACACAATCACCGTAACTTATCGTATCATCGAGGGAAGCAAAGAGCGTTTGCAGAGCTTCCGTGGTGTGGTAATCCAGATTAAGGGTACAGGTAAGACTAAGATGTTTACCATCCGCAAGGTTTCGAACGGCGTGGGTGTTGAGCGTATCTTCCCTCTCTACTCGCCACACATCGACAAAATCGAGGTTAACAAGTATGGTGTTGTTCGCCGTGCTCGTATCTACTACTTCCGCGACCTTACAGGTAAGAAGGCTCGCATCAAGGAGCGCCGTATGGCTACCAAGGCAGAGTAGTAGCACTGCGATTTTTTTCGTTTTGGGTTGTCGAATTTCGGCAACCTTTTTTTATATCTTTTTTTGATTTTTTACACCTTTGACGGTATAAATCGTATGTAAGCAATCGGGCTATCGCAGATTCGTGCAAAAAGAACTCATTAGAACGATTTTTTACGCTTTGACAAGAGTTGTCAAAACCCACCCCTACCTTTGCATCGTAAACCAATAAAAAACAATAGGATTATGGCAGAGGTAATTATTACATTAGGTATGTGTTTGGCAAAGGGTTTGGCAGTATGTGTGATGTTGGCCGGTTGCGTGGCTATATACTTGGTGGAGAGTCGCGAACTAAAAGGGGAGGCGTAGAGTATGTTTGCGATATTGGTATTTATAGGAATGTTCGCCAATGTATTGGGTACAATATGTGGCGGTAGCGATAGTTGGAGCAGATAGCTATGGGTGGATTACTTTTTATAACCTATTTAAATCTCCAACTTAATAGGTTTTGTTCTCGCAACCACTCTGATACTAATCTCGTAGAGCAGCCACATCGGCACACTCACGAGTGCTAAGGTGAAGATATCGGAAGTAGGGGTAATTACTGCCGCCAAGACGAGCACCACGACCACAGCGTGCTTGCGATACTTCTGCATAAAATTCGCTTTCAGCATATTTAGTTTGGCCAAGAGCCAACACAACAGTGGCAACTCAAAGACCACACCCAACATCAGACACATACTCGCAAGTGTCGAGATGTAGGAGTCGAGCGAAATCATATTGGTAACCTCGGAGCTCACCTGATAGGTACCAAGGAAGCGGAATGTGAATGGGAAGATAAGGAAGTAGCATATCAGCACACCTATCAAGAACATCACATACCCGACACTCACCAAGCTATAAATATAGCGTTTCTCGGCTGTATAAAAGGCGGGCGAGATAAAGCGCAATATCTCGTAGAGCGTATAAGGCAAGGCACAGAGCAGACCGGCATAGAGAGCCGTCTTCATATGGATAATAAACTGCTGCGCCAACGAGGTATTGATAAGTTCCACCGTAAACTCGCCAACTGTACCACCTGTAAGTTTGGACAAACCATCCAAGAGATGATAAGTGATAAATCCGCTATTGGATGGTGCCAAGACAACGGCGAACAACGCCTCTTTGAATATAAATGCAACAATGCCACACACCACCGTAACTACGATGATGCGTATCAGTGTGCTTCTAAAATCGTCGAGATGTTCCCAGAAAGTCTGGTCGGCGTTGTTGTCGCTCATACCCACAACAGCCTATTTTTTATCCTCTTCCTTGTCGGTATCGCTCTCTTCGGTCATACTATTCATTCCATCCTTGAACGAACGAACGCCCTTACCCAAGCCCTTCATCAACTCAGGAATCTTCTTACCTCCGAACAACAGAAGAACAATTAGTGCAATAATCAGGATTTCCTGCATACCTATACCGCCAATAAATAGTAGTTTCATCATATTATAATGCTTCTTTTACAACTCTTTATTTTTGCAAATTTAGGCTAAATATCTTATATTTGCAATATAATCGCATAAAAAAATATCGCAATATGAGGTATCGTATTTTGATTATTGCCATACTATACTCCTTCACAGCGACCATTGTCTTGGCTCAACCCAACCCCAACAACCTCGAATGGATGCAGAGTATTCGTGCCGACCACCCTCGTCTATTTCTTACCAGCGAGGATATACCAAACATTATAAGTAACGCCCAAAACGAAGAGAGGGGGCTATTTCTCTCCATACAACGCAGCATCGACAAGTTGATGAATAGAGAGATTATCTTTAAAAACGAACTGGTAAAGTCGGGTGAGGGGAACAATATCGCACAATATGGCCACCGCACAGCCGAGTCGGCGCTGTTGTGGCTCATAACCAAGGATAAGAGATACTTCGACTTCACGAAGAAGATGATGTTGAGAATGATAGAGTACTATGAGTTGCGTGTTGCCAACAACCTCAACATACATTGGTACTCATTTTCTGTAACATCCGTACTGTGCGCCTACGACTGGATATACAACGACCTCTCGAAAGAGGAGCGCGAGGAGATTGGCAAGCGATTGTATAGCGCGACACACAACATCGCTTGGCACGGCAAGGGTGTCCGCAAATCTCGCCATCGCGAAAACCCAAATCCAAGTCCGAATACGGGATTATATGGCAGCTCGGCTCTGCCGTGGTTTATCGGTCTAACCTTCTACGGCGAAGGGATAGATGACGACGAGTGCAAGAGAATGGTGCGCGACTGCTACAAGGTCTACTGCAATATGTCGGCATATAGAGCAAACCTGCTCGGCAAGAGTGGTGGAAATAGCTCAGGAACAGTGGGCTATGGACTTGGACACTACCCCTACGCCGAGTACAATCTCATCTACACCTTCCGTTCTGCAATGGGCATCGACTTAACGCCGCAGATGGAGTATATGATTGGCTATATGCACTATATGGACTGGGCTCGCCTACCAGGCAATAGAGAGTTTGGTATAGGAGATACCAACCACAGCGACAACAAGATGCCAAGCAAAATCCCGACACACATCAAGGAGATTGCAAACCTCTTTGGTGCAAGGCATCCCGATATTATTCCGTGGGCATCCAACCTGCTATCTCTCTACAACCACAAAGGCGCACGCGCCTCGATGCCATTTATGCCTTTGCTACATCGCCTACACATAGAGAAGTCCGACAGCTACACCCCTACGCCAATCGACCGCAACAATCAGTCGCGCCATTTCGAGACATTAGGCCAAATCATTATGCGTTCGGGACAGGGCGACTACGACACCTACGCACTATTTACCACCGAACGCAAGGTTGTAAATCACCAGCACTACGACATCAACAACTTCATTATATATAAGAATGGATATCGTGCGCTCGACTCGGGCACACGACCACAGCCGGGAATACACCTCTCGCACTACTACGCTCGCACCGTAGCTCACAACTGCATAACAATTCGTATGCCCGACGAGAAGATGCCTAAATATTGGAACAGTGGCCCCGCCAAGGGCGAAAATCGCAAAACGCCAGTTCCGAATGATGGCGGACAGCGCAACTTCAAGGTGGCAAAACTATTATCGCATGAGGAGAGCGAGCACTATGTATATATCGCATCCGACGCCTCCAAGTGCTACCACGAGGATAAGGCAGAGTTGGTGGTGCGTGAGTTCGTTTGGATTAAGCCCGATATTTTTATTATCTTCGACCGCGTAGTGTCGGATAATGCCGAATACCCTAAGAGGTGGCTCTACCACATCGCCTCCAAGCCAAATAAGCGCGGTCGCACCGAGTTTGCAGAGGAGTCGCAGGGCGGCAAATCCATCTGCCGCACCCTACTGCCAAAGAGAGCCAATATCGACTTTGTAGGTGGCCCCGGCAAACAGTTTTGGTCGGATGGCCGCAACTGGCCTATTCCGGAGAGAAACAAAAAGTGGATACCTAAAAACGACCACCCTCTCGTAGGGCAGTGGCGCGTGGAGGTATCACCAAAGCTGGCCGCTACACACGACCACTTCCTCCATATTGTACAGGTGGGAGATGAAACGCTCAAATCACTACCAAAGACCAAAACCAAGGAGAGCGACAACGAGGTAACGCTATCGTTCGAGTATCAAGAGAGGAGTTACACCCTCACATTCGACAAGACCAAGGAGTATGGTTGCAAGATTGAAGTGAACAAATTATAGAATACCAATAACAAGAGAGAGGTTATCCCGAACAGACAACCTCTCTCTTGTTTTATATATCACTATCGTTGTAGCTCTCCCTGCCAACTGATTATACCGCCATCCAATTCGACAACCTCAAAGCCTAAATTAACAACCTGCTCAGCAGCTCTCTTGCTGCGACGACCACTGCGGCAATAGAGGGCTACTGTTCGCTTCTTGTCGAGTGCAGAGACCTTCTCAACGAAGTCGGGCGACGACACATCTATATTCACTGCATTTGGGATATGCCCCTCGGCATACTCCTCTGCCGTTCTAACATCCACCAGCTGTACCCCCGACTCTGCTATCCTGCGCGCAAACTTCTCGGCATCGACCGAAACAAAGCCCTTTGCATTGCAGCCAAATATGGTGCACAACCCTGCAAAAAGTGCCATAAGAGCTAACCTTTTCATAAGTTCAATTAATTACAAAACCCAAGTCTACCGCTAATCGCCAAGCTCAGCCACTTCGTTAATGCCCACCTCGGTCCTCCGCCAATCACCAAGCTCAGCCCACTGCTAATTGCCCACTTCGCAGAGGAACTTGATACGCACAAGTCTAATCTCCTCCTCGGTATACTCATCGCCCAGCTCCTCAATGGCGGCATCCAAGGAGTCGCTGTCGGCATCCTCCTTGAAGTAGAGGTATATATCCTCAACCTTATCCTCGTCCATATAGCCGGAGAGATAGTATTGGATATTCAACTTCGTACCCGAATTTACGATTGCCTCTATTTCGGTAAGCAACTCGTCAAAAGTCAAATCTTTGGCACGAGCTATATCCTCAAAGTCCATCTGGCGGTCGATTGACTGAATGATAAATATCTTGTTGCCAGCCTTGTTTGCCACCGACTTAACCACCATATCCTGTGGGCGGATGATGTCGTTCTCCTCGACATACGCCTTGATAAGCTCCACAAACTCCTTACCGAACTTGTTGGCCTTACCGACACCTACACCAGAGATGTTCTGCATCTCCTCGATAGTTATAGGATACTGAATAGCCATATCCTGCAAAGATGGGTCTTGGAAGATTACAAACGGAGGAAGGTCGTTCTTCTGCGCCACCTTACGACGCAAATCTTTCAACATCGCAAAGAGCTGCTCGTCGGCGACACCTCCACCCTTTGGTATCGATGACACAGCTTCGCGCTCCTCCTCGTCGTAGTCGCGGTCTTGCGCCACCATAACCTTCGTAGGCTTCGCAATATACTCTTCGCCCTTTGCGTTTATCGATATAAGACCATAGTTCTCTATATTCTTATCTATCAAGCCCATAATAAGCCCTTGGCGCACCACTGCCGACCAATAGCGGTCGCCCTTGCTCTTGCCAATGCCAAACCACTCCAACTTGGCGTGTCCATAGCTCTTGATTGCTGCGGTAACCTTACCCACAAGCAGCGATACGAGGTGCTCCATCTTGAACTTATCACCAATAGCGCGCAGAGCTTGCAACGCCTTAACCAAATCCTGCGTAGCATCGAGCAGTGGTCGCGGATTGCAACAGTTGTCGCACGCACCACAATTATCCTCGCCATACTCCTCGCCAAAGTAGTGCAACAGCGTCTTGCGGCGGCACATAGCACTCTCGGCATACGACTCTGTTTCGAGAAGGAGCAACTTTCCAATCTCCTGCTCGGCAACAGGCTTGCCCTGCATAAACTTTTCGAGTTTCTGTATATCCTTATAATTATAGAAGGTAAGGCAGTGTCCCTCGCCACCATCACGACCAGCACGGCCAGTCTCCTGATAGTAGCCTTCGAGCGACTTCGGAATATCGTAGTGAATTACAAATCGCACATCAGGCTTGTCGATACCCATACCGAAGGCTATGGTTGCCACAATAACATCCACACCCTCCATCAAGAAGGCATCTTGGTTGTCGGCACGAGTCTGCGCATCCATACCTGCGTGGTAGGCACGCGCCTTGATATTATTCGCCACGAGCAACTCCGCCAGCTCCTCCACCTTCTTACGGCTAAGACAGTAGATAATACCACTCTTACCCTCGTTTTGCTTGATGTAGCGGATAATATCGCGGTCGGTATCGTTGCTTTTTGGTCGCAACTCGTAGAATAGATTTGGGCGATTGAACGACGACTTAAAGACCACCGCATCGGTCATACCCAAGTTCTTCTGAATATCCATCTGTACCTTTGGCGTAGCCGTAGCAGTCAGCGTAATCAACGGTGCTTGACCTATATCGTTGATAATAGGGCGAATACGACGATACTCAGGGCGGAAATCGTGTCCCCACTCCGAGATACAGTGAGCCTCGTCAATGGCATAGAAAGATATCTTTATCTTTCGCAAGAAGGCTATATTATCCTCTTTGGTCAATGATTCAGGAGCGAAATAGAGCAATTTTGTCTTACCCGCCAACACCTCATCACGCACCTGCTGCACAGCCGCACGACTCAACGACGAGTTGAGGAAGTGGGCGATACCAGAGTTGTCGGAGAAGGTACGCATAGCATCGACCTGATTCTTCATCAACGCTATGAGAGGCGAAATAACAATTGCCACACCATCCATCATCAATGCAGGCAATTGATAGCAAAGCGACTTACCTCCACCCGTAGGCATAAGCACAAAGGTATCACGACCAGAGAGCAGGTTTAGTATCACCTCCTCCTGATTACCCTTAAACGAGGTGAAACCGAAGTACTCTTTAAGCTTTTCGCGAAGTAAATTTCTGTCTATCAACGATTGCGGCATAGTAGTTTATGGTATAAATATCTTTTTTTCTCTAAATTTCCAATCAAAGATAAAAAATATTTCGGAAAAAATCATAACTTTGAGCAAAATTTATGGAAAAATTTGTCGTATGAGACTTTATACAACCGATTTGGTCAAGAAATACAAGGCACGCACGGTAGTAAATCATGTGTCGATAGATGTAAAACAGGGTGAGATTGTAGGTCTGCTCGGCCCTAATGGAGCTGGCAAGACTACATCGTTCTATATGATTGTAGGACTTATCAAACCCAACGAAGGTCGCATCTTCCTCGAACACGATAACGGTCAGGTCGATGAACTTACAAAGTTGCCCGTATACAAGCGTGCGCAGTTGGGTGTGAGCTACCTTGCACAGGAGGCTTCGGTATTTCGCCACCTGAGCGTCGAGGACAACATCCGTTCGGTGCTCGAAATGACCAACTACACGAAGGAGTATCAACGCGAACGCACCGAGGCTCTTATCGAGGAGTTCCGCTTGCAGAAGGTGCGCAAGAGCTATGGTAACCAATTGTCGGGAGGAGAGCGTCGTCGTACCGAGATTGCACGAGCCATCGCCATCAACCCTTCGTTTGTCTTACTCGACGAGCCTTTTGCCGGCGTAGACCCTATCGCAGTGGAGGATATTCAGAGTATTGTGGCGACCTTGAAGAATAAGAATATCGGCGTTATTATCACCGACCACAATGTCGATGAGACCTTAGCTATTACCGACCGCACCTACTTGTTGTATGAGGGTAAAATCCTCAAAACGGGTACTGCCGAGGAGTTGGCCGCAGACGAGATGGTACGCCGCGTATATCTCGGCAAAAACTTCGAGTTGAAGAAGAACCATAAATTTGAACTTACCGAAGAGTAAGTTCAAATTTATTGATAATTGACAATTGATAATTGATAATTAGTGGTAAAAACGACAGGTCGTTTTTGTGTTTATTAAATTAACTTTTAATTCTAAATTTAATGGATAAGTCCATTTCACGGGGGCAACTTTCGGGCGTAGTGACGCCACCATGTTCAAAGAGTTACGCACAGCGCGCCTTGGCAGCAGCACTGCTTGCCGAGGGGGAGAGCATTTTGCGTAATCTCGATTTTTGCGACGATACACTCTCGGCTCTTCGAGTTATCGAGACTCTCGGTGCCGCAACAGAGCGTATCGACGAGCGCACGGTGAAGGTGCGTGGTGGTCTTGCGCCAAAGAGCAACATATTGAATATCGGCGAGTCGGGCTTGGCAACGCGAATGTTCACACCGATAGCTTCGCTCTGCAACAAGCCGATTACCGTAGAGGGCCGAGGCACTATACTCTATCGCCCTATGCAGATGATGATTGAGCCACTGCGCAAGCTCGGTGTTGCGGTGCGTGATGGCGGAGGGCTCCTCCCTATCGAGGTGTGTGGCCCTATCCGCGGTGGCGAGATTGAGGTCGATGGCTCGGTGTCGTCGCAGTTCCTGACCGGATTGTTGATGGCATTGCCTTTGGCCGAGGAGGATACCACCATATTGGTCGAAAATGCCGTATCAAAGCCATATCTCGATATGACGATAGATATGGCCTCGAAGTTTGGAGTTAATATCCAACACAACGACTACAAGGAGTTCTATGTCGAGGGCAACCAGAAGTACGAGGCCACCGACATAACAATAGAGGGCGATTGGAGTGCAGCGGCAACGCTACTCGTAGCAGGAGCTGTGGCAGGCAAGATAACCCTAACGAATGTATCGATGCTCTCGAAGCAGGCCGATGTTGCAATTTGCGATGCGTTGGTGCGTGCAGGTGCATTGCTCACAAGCGAGCCAAATTCTATTACCGTAGAGCACCGCGACTTGGTAGCTTTCGAGTTCGATGCTACGCAGTGTCCCGACCTCTTCCCCGTTTTGGCAGCCTTGGCTGCGGCGGCAGAGGGCGAGAGTGTAATCTATGGCACACATCGCTTGGAGCACAAAGAGTCCAATCGTGCCGAGGCAATTAAACACGAGTACGAGAAGCTCGGTATCGAGGTGCGTTTGGAGGGGGATGCAATGTATATCCGCGGAGGAGAGATTCACTCGGCCGAGACCGACAGCCACCACGACCATCGTATTGCGATGTCATTGGCAGTATCGGCGCTCCGTTCCGATGGTGAAATTATGATACGCGACGCCGAGTGCGTAGCAAAGAGCTATCCCGACTTCTTCGAGGTGTTGGAGTCGTTAAGAGTTAAGGAGTAACAAGTATGTGGCACAATTCGTTTGGCTCGAAGTTTAGGATTGAGATTTGGGGTGCATCGCACACGCCTGAGATTGGTGTGCGCATCGCTGGTGTTCCGCAGGGCATAGCCCTGACGGAGGCGGACTTCGAAGCAGACCTCTCGCGCCGTAGAGCCTCGGCAAAGGGGACAACGGCTCGCCACGAAAAGGATATTCCGACCATCATATCGGGTGTAGCAAACGGTGTAACTACGGGCGAGACCATCGAGATTGTATTCCAAAATGGAGATACGCACTCTGCGGACTATTCGCAGTTCGAGAGCCACAATCGCCCTTCGCATATAGACTTTGTGGCTCGCGCAAAGTATGGCTCGGAGGTCGATTTGCGCGGTAGCGGGCAGTTCTCAGGGCGAATGACAGTGTTGTTAGTTGCAGCGGGTGTGGTAGCAAAGAGGGTTGTCGAGGGCGTAGAGTACAACACCTCAATAGTGGAGATTGGTGGCTCACGCAACACAGCCGAGTTTCCTGCAATTATCGAGGCTGCAATGCACGACTGCGACTCGGTAGGAGGTGTTGTCGAGTGTTGCGCCAAAGGTGTAAAGGTTGGCTTGGGAGAGCCATTCTTCGACTCGGCAGAGAGTATTATTGCCCATCTGCTATTCTCTGTGCCTGCGGTTAAGGGTGTGGAGTTCGGCAGTGGCTTTGAGGGCGTTCGCCTTCGTGGCTCGGAGCGCAACGACCGCTTCGTAGATGGCGA
This sequence comes from Rikenellaceae bacterium, assembly GCA_015059865.1. GTDB lineage: Bacteria > Bacteroidota > Bacteroidia > Bacteroidales > Rikenellaceae > Alistipes. The sequence goes on from SUZP01000004.1 coordinate 50,243, forward strand.
AGGGCACACCGCATCGAACAACGAAGGTGGCATAAATGGCGGCATCACTAATGGTAACGATATAGTGGTGCGCGTGGCGATAAAGCCTACGCCAAGTATTGCACGCGAGCAGATGACCTACAACCGAGAGTTGGGCGAGGTCGCTCCACTCTGCATCAAAGGTCGTCACGATGCCTGCATTGTTTTGCGAGCAGCCGTTGTCGTAGAGTCGGTGGTTGCTATTGCTCTTGCAGAGTTAAAATTGACAATGGATAATTGACAATTAAAGGTATTTTGTTTTAATTAAAATTAGTTTTTTAGTTGTCTGTTTAATAGTATGACCATCCGCCAAACGATACACCTCATTCGCAGCGCCGTAGAGCCATTATATGGTCCACACGAGGCAGAGGCAATAGCGCGTATGGTTGTATGCGACAGATTGAAATATACGCTTTCGCAACTTGTTATCAACTATGACAACGAGTGCAAAATAGACGATATAGAGGTTCTTATCAACGAGTTATGCAGTGGTCGCCCCGTGCAGTATGTATTGGGCAGGGCTGAGTTCTGTGAGATGATTTTTGAGGTGGCAGAGGGGGTATTGATACCACGCCCCGAGACCGAGGAGTTGGTATATCGCATTGCTGAAACTGCACCACAAGGAGCCCGCATACTCGATGTAGGAACGGGTAGTGGAGCGATAGCCGTAGCCCTTGCCAAGTTGGTCAAGGGGGCGAAAGTCGTCGCTATTGACATCTCGCGCCAAGCTTTGGAGGTGGCGAAACGCAATGCCGAGCAGTTGGGTGCTGAGGTGGAGTTTGTCGAGGCTGATGCCTTGGGCGATTTGAGCCACTTGGGCGAGTTTGATGTAATAGTATCAAATCCGCCATACATTCCGCAACGCGATATTGTGGATATACGGAGAAATGTGGTAGATTTCGAGCCTCACACGGCGTTATTTGTGCCAGATGATGACATCTTGTGCTTCTATCGCGCTACGGCAGATAATGCGCAGCGAATGTTATGCGAGGGTGGCTCGCTGTGGTTCGAGATTTACGAGAGAGCTGGCGAAGATATTTGCGAGATGTTGAGTAAAAAGGGTTTTATCAATACTCAACTCTTCGAGGATGCAAACGCAAAACCGCGAATGGTATGGAGCAAAAGGTAGTGCGCACAAAGAGGACAAAGACGGCTGAGCAGGCGTTGCAGTCGCTGATGCGCGAGTGCGCACGCTCGGAACGCTCTTCGGGCGATGCTCTGCGACTAATGAAGCGATGGGGCGTAGTGGATGAGGATGCAGCGAAGGTGTTGGCACGACTGCAAGCCGAGCGATTTATTGACGACAGTAGATACGCTGAGGCTTTCGTGCGCGACAAGCTCAATCTCAGCGGTTGGGGCGCCTACAAGATTAAAACGGCTCTACGCGCCAAGGGGGTGTCGAGCGAGATTATAGACGAGGTGGTTGCTCCGATGCTCGCCGAGACCGATATGGAGAAGCGATTAGAGGAGATGATGATGCGCCGCGTGCGCACCTTAAAGTACAGCTCAGTTTATGATGCCAAGACAAAACTAATCCGTTTTGCGGCATCACGAGGTTTCGATATGGAACAAGCGATAGCGTGTGCTGCAAAGATTTGTAACAACTTAAAAATAACTAATATTATAGAGTATGAAGATTTTTCGTAACTGTATCTCTTTATTGGCAATTTTAATACTGCCACTGATGGCTATGGCGCAACAGAAGAGCCCTCAACAGCAGGGCGTTCAGCAGCCACAACATTCGTCAGCCACTTCGAGTATTATCAAAACCGGCTTCACCGACTTTGTCACGAGTAGCTTTATCAACTACTACGCTTCGGGAGGTATCCACGAAAAGTTGTACCTCGTTACCGACAAACCCTATTATAGTGCCGGCGACAAGATATTTTTTAGTGCATTTTTGGTAAATGCAACCTACTTCCAAAACACAACCGATACGCGCTACATCTATGTAGAGCTTATCGATGCAACGGGAAATGCGGTGGAGCGTATGCGAGTACAAGGCATAGGTGGTCGTTTCCATAACGCCATCGCTCTTTCGACAAAGATTACTCCGGGTAAGTACACCCTGCGTGCATACTCCAAGTGGCAAACCAACTTCGACAAGGAGCTTCTCTTCTCGAAGATTATCGATATTGGCAACTACATTGATGATGCAGTACGCACCAAAATATCGTACGAATTCGACAAGACAGGTCGTGTAGTAGCTATTGTAGAGGTTACGAACAATCACTTTGCGCCAATCCCGCAAAACGCTGTGGAGTACTCGCTCAACATAGACGGAAAGACAACAAACCATATGACACAAACCGATGCCAATGGTCTATTCCGCTTCTCGTTCCGCCCAAGTGCAAACAACTCGGATTGTATTCGCCTTCATATCAACGCCAATGGTCGTAAGTTGGATAGAAAAATTCAGCTCCCATCATTCGAGGATGACTTCTCGGTGAAATTTATGCCTGAGGGCGGAAATCTCATTCAGGGCATTGAGCAGGTCGTTGCATTCAAGGCCGTAGGTGTTGATGGGCACGCTGTGAATGTAAAAGGTGTTATTCGCACCAAGTCGGGCGAAGAGGTCTGCACCATAAACTCCAAACACGATGGTATGGGTAAGTTCCTCTTGACAGCCCAGCCTGAGGAGTCGTATATCGCTACACTCACAACCGACAATGGCGTGTCGCGTTCATTTACCCTACCGACTGCCGCTACCACAGGTTGCGCAATAAGAATTACACCAGATGTAGATAACCGTCTTCTATTAAAGGTAACGACATCCGAAGATTTGCCAGTACAGCGTCTGGTTGCTATTGTGCAGTCGCGCGGTATAGTGAATTATGTAGTCGAAAATCTGACTCACGCTCTTCGTATTCCTCTCGACAAACTAAGAAGCGGTGTAGCGAATGTTTCGATTGTGGATAAGGCCACACGCACAGTGATAGCACAACGACTCTTCTTCGTGCGAGGTCCTATCGCCAAGGCTACCATAACACCAAGTGTCAAGAAGTTCTCTCCACGCGAGTTGGTAAATATCGATTTCGCCATAAAGAGCAGCAAAGGCACCCCTATCAAGGGTGATTTCGTGGCCTCTGTGGTTGATGATGCTCTCCTTAAAAAGAGTTCTCAGGCCGATAACATCCTCTCCTATCTATTACTCAACTCCGATTTGAAGGGACATATCGAAAACCCTACATACTACTTTGAGGGAGAAGATGCCGTACGCAACGAGAATTTAGACCTCGTGATGCTGACACACGGCTGGCGCAGATACAACATCAACAACATTCTTGCTGGCAAGAAGCCTATTCTCCGCCACCAGTTCGAGAACGAGCAATATATCTCAGGTCGCGTTGCAGATGCCATAGGCAAAGCACGCAATACGAGCGTGATGATATTCCGCAACAAGAAGGAGTACCTCGGAGTGCACCCTCTAAACAAGACCAATCGCTTCCATATCACAGGCATAGACTCGCCCGATACCACCATCTATCTGCTACAAGCCCTCAATCGTGACGGCAGCAGCAACCGCGTGCGTATCAAGGTAGACCCTTATATCTATCCAAAGATGCCTTTCATCTCGCGAGAGGTGTTCCAAAAGACAAAGGCTCCATCCCTCACCGAGGAGTATATGATGCGTTCGAAGCAGACCTACTTCGAGGATGGCGGTATACCGGTTATCGATATCGACGCCGTGGAGATTGTCGCAAAGCGTACCGAAAGCTACGAGTATTCGGCGTCACTCAACGACTTCAACACCGTGGGTGGCGATATGACCCGCTTCTCGTCTATCTTTGATGCGTTGCAACGCTTCAAGCAGCTGGAAATTGTAGGTAACAATGTATACATAAATAGTGCTAAAATGCATAGTAGTCGCTCTGATGACGCATCTTCAAACAATCCAGATGCTGCCGACGGCACTGCTCCAGATGTACCAGATATCGCCGAGGTTGATATGAGCGAGAAGGATAATCTTATGCCGGCTCTCTATGTCAATGGTCAGCAAATGGAGATGGATGTTATCGACGCCTACCCTATGAGCGAGGTTATCAGTGTCTCCTACCTCGATAAGTTCGAGTCTATGGCCGCAGGAATGAGCTCCGAGACGGGAGCTATAGTACTCCATGTGCGCAATATCGATGCACGCGAGAAGCTCCTTATCAAATCTATGGCAGAGATTATTGTTCCGGGCTATGCTACACCAACCGAATTCTATGCCCCTGACTACTCTGTGAAGAACGACCGCAGCAAACGCGACAACCGTACCACTATTGCATGGGTACCATCTTTGCAGAGCAACTCGTTAGGCGATGCAAGCATCACCTTCTGGACAGCAGACCGCCCATCAAACTACCGCGTTGTCATCGAGGGTATCACTGCCGAGGGTGAACTTCTCTATAATGAGATGATTTTGCAGGCGAAATAGCACCTAATACGACAGTAAAGAGGTCGGGTATTGTTTTTCGATACCCGACCTCTTTTTCTAATTGACAATTGACAGTTGATAATTGACAATTAAATGATGGAGCCAGAAAATGCCAAGCATACAAGAAAATCGCACCGAATAAATTGAATTTTAATGTGAGGATTAATTTTAAGGGTGCAGTTGCTATAAAGATGAAAAATTTAATTTTAAGCAGATGAGAGTAAGGCATACAAGAACTGACGCACGAAGCAAGCGCAGAGGGTAAATTCATTTACACTATGCCTTGCAAGAAGGAAGAAAACAGGGTTAAATTCGCTTGCGCAGTTTACTAAGCATATCTGAGGATTAATTTTAAGGGTGCAGTTGCAACGCTATCAAAAGAAAATGAGATGGGCGCATACTAAGCGTATGTAACCATCTCATTTTATGAAGATAAGGAAGCAAATGCCCCTTAAAATTAATCCTCGTCGCCGGGAACGAGTATACGACCACAATACTCGCACACAATCAACTTCTTACCAAGGCGAATGTCTGCTTGACGCTGTGGTGGGATGCGATTGAAACAGCCGCTGCAAGCATCACGCTTTACGGTAACTACGGCAAGACCATTGCGCACCTTAGAACGGATACGACCGTATGCAGTGAGAAGACGCTCGTCAATCTTAGACTGAGCAACCTTAGCCTTAGCTGCAAGCTCCTTAACCTCCTCGGCAGTCTCGCTCTCGATACTTTCGAGCTCCTGACGCTTAACATCGAGGTCAGCCTGACGCTCATTAAGCTCGTTTTGTGTAGTCTCGACAGAGGCCTTCTTTGTCTTGGTTGCCACAGCATACTCCTTCAAGCGCTTCTCGGCAAGGGTGATTTCGAGCAACTGGTACTCAATCTCCTTCTCCAACGACTCGTACTCACGATTGTTACGAACATTATCCTGCTGCTCCTTGTAGCGAGCGATAAGGGCGTTAGCCTCCTCAATCTCGCGCTGACGCTGCTTGGTGAGCGATGCCAACTCGTCAATCTCGCGATTGATATTGTTAAGACGAGTATTCAAACCCTCTACGGTGTCCTCCAAATCCTCAACCTCCAATGGCAATTCACCCTTGACCTTGTTGATTTCGTCAATCTGAGAGTCAATCTTCTGCAACTCGTAGAGAGCAACAATCTTCTCGTACATCGAGTAATCTACCTCTGCTGTCTTTTTCTTTGTAGCCATATATTTTAGTTTTACTATTTTCTTCCTACCGAAAAATCTAAACTCGGAAACCTCAACCTCTTACACCTCAATCAATTACACGAAGTAATGGACTGGGTTTTTCGATTGAGCGCTCTTGTGGAGCGCAAAGTTAATAAAAATTTTTGATAAAATGTCAAATAAAATTGCAATTGCGCAAAATTCACTCTCAAAATGTCCCATATCGACAACCACAAACTCGGAGTCGGGTGTATAAAAGTCGTTATATTTGAGGTCTGCGGTAAGGTATATATCGCACTTTGAAGCTCTCGCCTCGCGCATCAACGATGCACCTGCACCAGTACATATTGCAACACGCCGAACCTCACGACCGAGTAGTGCGCTATGTCGCAGCGCCTCAACCGAGAAGGTCTGCTGCACCTGCTTCAAAAATGCAGTTTCGGATAGTGGCTGCGCGAGTGTTCCGACAACGCCAAATCCTGCCCCCTCAGCCGTAGGCTGCAAAACCTCCATATCCTGCAATCCGAGCATTTCGCCCACGCGCCAACTCATTCCATTGGGTGCTGAGTCGAGATTGGTATGGCAGGCGTAAAGTGCTATATTATTGCGAATTGCCATCTCCACACAACGCTCCACTACCGACGCCGAATTGAGTCGTTTCAGCGGATGAAAAATTATCGGGTGGTGGGTAATTATCAACCCGCAACCCCTCTCTATTGCCTCGGCAATAACCTCCTCCGTAACATCGACAGCAAGCAACACTCCACCTCGCAACTCATCATCAAGGCGACCAACCACCAAGCCAGCATTGTCGTACGACTCCTGCAATGAAAGCGGAGCGAACTCCTCTATCGGAGCAATTATATCTCTAATTTTCATCACCTCGTATCTTAAAACAAAGTTTGTTCAAAGAATGGGAAGAGAGGTCTTTCGACGACACCCTCCTCGCCAATAAGTTTACGGCGCGGTGTGCGTTTTTTCTTCGGTGTAGACTCAGCAGACTCCTCTTGCGCAGCCACAGCCGGAGCGACACTCTCTATCGGCTCCTCCTCGCCAATACTCTCGCGCATCTCGACCAACATCGCACGCAGAGTTTGCAACTGCTCCAACAATACCATATCGTTATCGCTAACCTCCTCAGCCTCAATAGCACTCTTACGCATAGCCCTCTTCGCTCCCTCGATAGTCAGCTTGCGCTCGCGTAGCAGATGATGAATACGCTTCAATCGCTCAACATCGTTCTGTGTGAATATTCGATTTCCCCGTTTGTTTCGCTTCGGGCGCAAACAACTGAAATGCTCGCACCAATAGCGTATAACAGTGGGCTCAACATCGAACATCTCTGTCACATCGCCCATTGAATAGTAGATTTTCTCTGCCATATTTTTACATATTCATAATTTTCAACGAATTGGGATATAGATTATTACATCTTGCACCCACTCTCTTCACAAAACCCAAGGCTCGTCCCTTGTGCGTCACAAGGTTTATACCTTCCGCCATATCACCGACTGCGATATCTTTTTTTCGCAGATAGTCCAATGCTCTCGCCTCGTCAAGCTCCTCAACTGCCACAGCCTCACGCGACAAGCCCACATATTGCGACAACGCCCAATCGGGTTTCAGTTTATTCTTAAAAATCTGTCCCATAGCCACACCCGAATATATCGCGGTCAAACCCTCGGAGAGAGCCTGCACAGCCTTGAACTGCTCGGCGTGGTAAGCATATATTGTATCTGCAACCAGTGCAAAGAGATAATTCTCAGGCTCTTGCAGCCAGCGCGACAACTCCTTTCGCGAAGCCTTATCCACCTCCTGCATAACCTTTTTACGAGCCTTAGGAGTGCGCTGTGTTGTCGGCTCAGCCTTGCGTGCCACCGCAACAAACAACCCCTCACTATCTGTCTTGTGTGGGAAGAATCTAAATGTTTGAAAGGCCCCTACTTCACCCCTCACAATGCCCCACTCTTCCTCTACACAAACCCTCTGCGATGGCGCAAAAACATCGCCAACCTCCTCGATAAAGGAGCGTAAAACACCCTCATCCTCCTCGTCATTGAAGGTGCAGGTGCTGTATATAAATAGTCCACCATCTTTGAGCGACCGCCACGCCTCGCGCACAATCGACATCTGTCGTGCAGCGCACATCTTGACAGCCTCCTCGCTCCAATCCTCACGAGCAACCTCCTCCTTGCGGAACATACCCTCACCTGAACAAGGAGCATCGACAGCAACAACATCAAACCAACCCTCAAACTGTGCCAAGTGTTCGGGCGCGTTGTTCGTTACGAGGACATTTCCAAATCCCCACTTGCGCACATTATCCGCCAACACATTGGCACGCGAGCGCACATATTCATTTGCAACGACCAAGCCCGACTCGCACACTGCGGTAGAGTAGATAGTGGTCTTACCGCCCGGCGCCGAGCACATATCCAGCACCCTTCTACCCCGCAAATCTTCGCCTGCGATAATATGAGCTATAAACTGCGAGGCAGCCTCCTGCACATAGTAGGCTCCTGCGTGAAAAGCTGTATCGAGGGTAAAGGAGGGGCGTTCCCTCAATTTACGGCCACTCTCACACCACGCCACCTGCTCACCATCACTCCAAACACCCTCCTCACCACACTTGGCAGGATTAAGTCGCACGGCAACGGGCGACGCAGAGTCAAGCGCAACGAATAGGCGTTCAGCCTCTTCTGCCCCTAACTGCTTACGCATACGCTCCGTAAAGGCGATAGGCAGCTCTATCATTCTTTAACCCTTTGCAGCTTTAATTGCATCAAGACGCTCATAAAGAGCCTCCAACACCTTGGCATTCTCTATGAAGTCGCTATTATCCTTATCGATAACAAAGACCTCCCCTTCGTAGTTCTTCTCTATCCAGTTGTTGTATCTCTCATTTAATCTTTCGAGATACTCCACCTCGATATTCTGCTCGTAGTCGCGACCACGCTTGCGTATCTGCTTCACCAAAGTAGGCACGCTTGCCTTCAAATAGATAAGCAAATCGGGCTTTGGAATAAGGCTGGTAGAGATATCAAACAGCTTCATATATGTTCCGAAGTCGCGCGACGACATCGAGCCCATCTGATGCAAGTTGCCCGCAAAGATGTGAGCATCCTCATATATCGTACGGTCTTGGAACACCACCTCCGAGCCATCTGCCAACATATCCATAGTCTGACGAATACGGCTTGCGAGGAAGTGCACCTGAAATTGGAACGCCCAACGGTTCATATCCTCGTAGAAGTCGTTGATATAGGGGTTATCTATATCTTCGTAGTAGGCCTTTGCACCATAGTGCTTAGTCAAAATCTCGGTCAGCGTAGTCTTGCCACTACCGATGTTTCCTGCGATTGCGATATACATAGGGTTAGTTGTTTTATTTGTTGCTCTTATTCTCTAATTGAAGTAGTAGCCCACCTTGCTCACTGCCGAAGGCATAGCAAAGACCACCACACGGTCGTAGGCCGATATCTCGGTATTGCCAGATGCGATAAAGACCTTGTCGCCACGCACAATGCCTCCAATAGTAACATCGGCAGGCAAGCCCAAATTCTTAATCGGAGCCTTCGTTGCTGGCGAATTTGGCTTGACAATAAACTCCATAACCTCGGCATCGCTACCCGTCAAGCACTTGATAGCCAAGACATCCGTAGACATCGTAAAGCGGAAGATATTTGATGCTGTAACCATCTTTTTGTTGATAATGGTATCGACACCTACGCTATCTGCAAGGTTGATATAATTCAAGTTCTCAACCTCGGCAATAACCTTCTTTACACCCATACGCTTCGCCAACATCGCAGTCAGGATATTCGTCTCGCTACGCCCTGTAACCGCAACAAAAGCGTCCATATTGGACAATCCCTCCTCCATCATCGCCTCGGTATTTCTACCATCCTCGTTGATAATCAAGGTCTTTTCGAGTTGCTCGGCCAAGCGATACGCCTTGTCGGCATTATAATCTATAAGTTTGATATTCACATCCTCCTGCATCGCCTGCGCAATCTGCACGCCAATACGCGAGCCTCCGAGAATCATCATATTTTTAATCTCGACATCACCCTGTCCCGACAGAGCCATAATCTCGCCCACCGAGTCGTGGCGAGCGATGATATAGACCATATCATCAACCATATAGGAGTCGGTGCCGTGCGGAATAATGGTGTTGCCATCGCGCGAGATGGCCACCGTGCGATACGAAGCACTCTCATCCACCGAGAAGCTCGACAACTCACGACCAACCAGAGGCGATGTAGGCTCCAAGCGGAAGACCGCTAACGCAAGACGACCACCCGAAAAATCGACAAACTCCGTAGTCGAGGTGTGTCCAAGTAGTGTGATAACCTCCTCGGCAGCAATCTTCTCAGGGTAGAACATATAGTCGATACCCATATTGATAAACATCTCCTTGTTGTTAGGTTCGAGATACTCGTTGTTATCGATACGGGCAATAGCCTTCTTAGCACCGAGCTGCTTAGCCATTATCGCTGCGAGAATGTTGTCATTCTCGACAGGATGCACCGCAATAAAGAGGTCGCACTTGCGCACCGAAGCCTTACGCAACACAGCGAAGGTGGTCGAGTCGCCCTCCACCGTGATAACATCTGCCAAACTCGCAATTTCAGCCAACGCCTTAGCCTCGGCATCAATCACCGTAATATCGTGTCCATTGCCACTAAGCATCTTCGCCAAGTGGCTACCCATCTCTCCTATGCCTGCAATAACGATTTTCATACGCTACTTTTATATATATGCGCACTATTTATGCAATTTAGTGTTACAAATATATACAAAATAATTGATAATTAATAATTAGCAATCGACAATTAAAGGATTTTTTAATATAAATGGGGTTAAATTGCCTATAATCAGCAAGAAATAAGGGTGATACCCAATGGCATCACCCTCACTCATTGCTCTTTTTATGGTTTAGAAATAACCTACTGTCAAATCCTTGATATCAGCCTTATCCTGTACAGCCCACATTGCACGGCGTGCAGCCTGAGCCTCAGCATCTGCCTGAGCCTTTACGCGCTCGGTCTCTACGGTCTGAGTATTCTCAACTGCAACATCGCTTACAACTACTGCATAGACACCGCTATTACCCTCAACAAGTGGAAGAAGTGTGCCCTTAGTCTCAGGAGTTACAACTGCCATTGCTCCGAGTACACGAGGCTCAACGCCCAAGCCCTTAACATAGTATGCCGAAGACTTTGCATCCGAGAACTTCTCAACCTTAGAGCCTGCATTTGCAGCAATCTCCTCCAAGGTTGCTCCCTGCATCTTCTCCTTCAACATTGCAGCCTTCTTCTGGCGGAGCAATGTATTTTTAATCTGAGCCGACACCTTATCGAGCGACTTATACTCTGCTTCGTCGATATCTCTAACCACTGCTACAACATAGCTACCGTCCAACTTGATGATATCCGAAACATCGCCAACCTTTGCATCGTTAGCCCAACGAACAACCTCCAACGAATTTGGTAAGCCCGGAACATTGCGGCTATCGAAATTCACATTCATAGTCGAGGTGAGCATCGACTGAGCATTAGCAGCCTCGTTAAACTTCTCGACCGAGCCCTTGGCGTTTACTGCAAAGAGGCTTGCCTCCTTGTGTACAGCACGCTGAGTATTCTGCGAAGCCTCGATAGGGAACGAGAGGGTTGCAAGGCGGTAGTGACGAGTTACGCTACCTGTGCCAAGCACCTTGAAGATTTGGATTGCATTGCCGAAGTTCACCTTCACAACACTACCCTTCTTTGCGCCCTTCAAAGCGTCTGCAAACTCAGGAGCGAGTGTCGAATATGCAACATTACCGATAACGCCACCATCAGCAGCTGTATCTGCAACAGAGTACTGAGCTGCCAAAGCTGCAAAGTCTGCACCCTTCTTGCTTGCTACATTGTAGAGACTGTCTGCCAATTTGGTATCCATATAGGAGATAACGATGTGCTGCAACTCCAACGAGTCAGGCACATTGCGCACCTCTGCTACACGCGAAGCATACCACTCATCACCCTGCAACTCAGGACCAAACACCTTGCCCGCACGAAGAGCCTTAGCCTCGTCATCATCGAGCGATGTAGCCGAAACATAGGTGTTTGAGAGCGTTGCGTGAGCCTCCTCACGAACATACGACTTCAAATCCTTAGCAGCAGCAAGAGCCTTGCCTGCGCTCTTAGCCTCAGCCTCGATAGCCTTCTTGTCTGCATCGGTAGCCTCAATCTCGAAGAGAGCGTAGTCGATAGTACGATAAGGCGACTGCTTGTACTGCGACTTGTGAGCCTTGTAGTACCTCTTAATCTCGCTATTCGAAACTGTAACCAACGAATCTGCGATGGTTGAATATTTGCAAGCCACAAACTCGCCGTTGTAGGTGTTGTTCTCTGCAACAATACCCTTATCGAGCATAAGAGCATTTGCATAAGCACCACCACGCACCAAGTCCATATACTTGCCCATTGTGCGCTCGATACGAGCCTGCTTGTCGATAAGAGTCCATACGCGCTGCATCTCGGCATTGCCCTCAGCCTGAGCGAGGAAGCCCGTCACAGCATTTACATCGTAAAGACCTGTGCGAGGGTCAGCAAACACGCTACCAAAGACACCCGACTCAATCTCGCCCTGCAACATAGCCTTACGCTCGGCAGGTGTTACAACCAAACCAAGGCTCTCATATCCCGGAACTAATACGCGGTCAGTCAAGATAGACTGCCAAGTCATTCCGATAGCCTGCTCAGCCTGATTGTAATCGAAGTTGTCGCCACCCATCTGGGTTTTAACATCCTCGTATGCAGCGAGGAACTCCGAATAGTGAATCTCTTCTCCTTCAACTTCACCAACCTCTGGGTCATTGCCAGAAAATCCCATCTCGGTCTTCAACGAGAGGATAAACGCCAAAAGCGCACCACCGATAACAATCGACAGCAATACGCCAAATTGGGTTCTTAAAGTGTTCAAACTCAACATAGTAAATAATATTTTAATTTAAATTTTGTCGTTTAACCTTCAAAGGTACGGATTTTATTCTAAATTCTACTCTTTTTTCTCTATTTTTTTGCCCAAATGGCTATTTTTTATCGATAACCTCCACTCGTGCAAGTTCAATACGAGAGCGCGTGGTACTCAACACCTTGATGCGCAAGCCGTCAAACTCCATCACCGTACCCGCCGTTGGGAGCTCCTCGTAGCGCGAGATTATATAGCCTGCAAGTGTGTCATATTCATCGCTCTCAGGGATGTCGAGTGCATATTTCTCGTTCAGATACTCCACCTCCAAGCGGCACGAAAAGACAAACTCCCTCTCCGAAACTCGCTTCTCGACCATATCCTGCTTGTCGTGTTCATCTTCGATATCTCCAAATATCTGCTCCAACACATCCTCCAACGAGATAATGCCCGCCGTACCGCCAAACTCATCTAACACCACCGCGATACTGCTCTTGTTTTTGGTAAATTGCGTGAGTAAATCCTGCAACGGAAGTGTCTCAGCAACATAATCGACCTTAATCAACGCCTCCTCGATACTCTTTGGGCTCTCGAATAGGCTCTTCGAATTGACATAGCCGATGATGTTATCTATCGTGTCGCGCCAGACAAAGATACGCGAGTACATCGTCTCGACAAACCTTTTGGTCAGCTCCTCCATCGTGCAGTCGTCGATATCCACAGCCTCAACATCCACACGCGACACCATAGCATCACGCACCCTCAAATCGGCAAAGTCCAACGCATTTTGGAACATCTTAATATCGTTGTCCGCCTCCGAAGCCGACTCTGCCGAGTTGTTGTTTTCGAGCAGACTCTCCAAGTCGCTACGGTCAAACTCTATCTGTCGCTCGGTGGCAGTTGCCTTGCGGCCTACAAGGCGCAACAACCCATACGATAGCATTGTCGTTGCGCGCGTAATAGGATATAATAGTATGTAGAAGAGATACATCACTGGCGAGAGGTAGCGATAGAAGAAGTTTGGATTGCCTCCAAACACCGACTTCGGCAGATACTCACCAAGGAAGATAATAATAACCGTAGGTATTATTGTTTCGAGGAGCAGCGAGCCCTCCTCCATCGATGTCCATCCGAGTAGCTGTGCTATTCGGCGCAGCACCAACGACAAGCCCATCGAATAGAGCACCAACGCAATATTATTTCCGACAAGGATTGTGGTGATATACTGCCCCTGATGACGCGAAAAGAGTCCTGCTATATAGTCAAACATACGGCTCTGGCGGCGGTCGATTTCAAGACGCAGACGATTTTTGTTCAAGAATGCGCTCTCCATTCCCGAAAAGAATGCCGACAGTATCAGCATCAACACAACAACCACTATTGCCACATGTATATTATCCATCTTGCAACTACTTTTTCAAACTATTTGAAGGTGCAACCTTTTGAGGAGTATTCACCTCCACTCCACCACTCTCTAACTTTTGCCTCGACATCGGCTTACCTTGCACAGCTCTTCCGGACATAGGCGCACTCAGCATCTCGCGACCACCCATAATGGCTCTCTCTTCAAGTTTTACCCCTTCCGAATGAGGTTGATTTCTCTTCTCAGGTTGAGGTCGTGGCGAAGGCTGAGGCTTCGAGCGCCTTGGCGTACGAGGTTTTGTCGCTGTTCGACTCTTCGTGCGCGACTCTTTCTGTTCTACCTTAGGCTCACTCTTCGCTCCATCCGAGCTGCTCTTCTTCGTGTCGTTGTTGTTATTATTATTGCGCAGCTGCTCGGTATCGACCTGCATCTTACCCTTCCAACGGCGGAAGCGAGGCTCAGTCATCTCCTCGTCAGACTCGAAACCTTCGCCAATAACCTCGTCGGTATCGGTCACAAGACGAGTATCCACATTGGAGTAGATGCGCTTGGTTATCGAGTTCCAAAATATCTGCTGCGTATATAGGCGCGTGCCATCGTGCTTGGTTATTACGACATCGCCCTTCGCCTCCCACAACTTACGATTTTCGTAGTATATGGCGTAGTTGGCCACCAATACCGAGTTTACCGTCGTTAGCGAATCGTCTTGGTAGGTCGTAATCGAGATGCCCTTACGGAACTCTCGGTAGGGGTCACGACCAAGCATATAACCTTCAAGCAGAGGTGTTGTAAATAGGTAGGATTTACGCCCATTCTCCGACATTATGATAGTGAGATTTTCGCTCTCCTCGGTTTTGATAGCATCGAGCGACTCCTCCGTAGCTGTCGGCTTAGACTTGCACGAGAATAGCAAGATAGCACTTCCCACTACAAGAAGTGCTACCAAAAATATTCTCTGAAATCTACCCATCATACTCTAACTCCGCAACTACACACACTTACTGTGCACGATAGCGTACCTTTGTCGATAAGCCCTTTGCTAAACCGCAGTTGATGGTATAGGTTGCACCCTCCTTCAACTCCGCGAAGAAGCACTCCTCGGCAGTTGGGAATACCGAACGATAGCTGTTTGCGAGATTTTTCGCATTCGTAGCAACCGCCGCATCGGTAACCTCCAACAGAGGAATAGCCTTCTGCAAAATATCGTATGCCACCCAATATACAGAGTGTTTTGCCAACTCCGAACCACAATCCTTCGAGCCAGCTACATAGCACTGCGCCAAGAAGTAGAGAGCCAAGCCATCGTCATCACCCTCGTCGATATTGATAGACTCGTTGAAGGCCTTTACGGCTGCGGCGTAGTTGTTTGCTGTCATTTCGAGAATACCGATACGCACCAACAACTTCTCGCGCTCCTCGGCAACACTCTCCTTGGTCAAAGCCTCACGCAAGTAGTGATTTGCCTTCGCAAACTCCTTCTTATTTTGGTATACCTGCGCAAGTATCATAGCGATGCTCGACTCAGGCTTCACACCATAGTACATCTCTCCAACCGAGAGGAAGAAGTCGCTCTCGCAGTTAGCCTTAGCCATAAGCTGGAAGGCCTGTGCAAGGAGAGCCTCATCGTTAGGCGCAGCTGCTACCTTAGGCTCGAAAATCTTCTGCAAGTTCTCGCACGAAGCGGCACCACTTGCACCAAAGCAGGTCTCAAACTGGTTCTTAAACTCCTTCTGCGACTCGTCGATATTTGCGAAATGTTTTGCATTGGCATCGTAGGCATTCACGATAGTCATTGCATCGACAATATCGTTTGTGTAGTCATCGCACAAATTTTTGAAGTAGATAGCCACCAACTCAGGGTCAGCTGCACCATTCACCTCTACTTGTGCTGCAATAGCGGTCTCGAAATCTTTGCGGATACCCTCGCGGTCGCCCTCACGATAGGTCAAGTGCTCACGAGCCTTGCGGTCGAGGATATAGGCCTTACCACGCTTTGGATGCGCACCGAAGTACTGCAAGCGAATATCGTAGAGAAGAAGCAACGAGTCTACATATACATTCTTCTCAGCCAACGACTTCGCGCGATTAACCTTCTGCTTGTAGAGAGTTACACCACGCACAAAGGTATTCTCCGAAGCAGCAGGACAATTCTGCAACAACTGCTGCAAGTACTTTGCAGCTTGATTATAGTTGCGATTTGCAAGTTCCTCTTTGAGGAATGTACTTGCAAGGATATTGTCCTTACGCTGTTCTGGGGTTTCGCCCCACTTTGCATACTGCGGATCGCTGAAATCCTGCGCCGAGGCACTGCCTGCAACGAGCGCAAATGCCAAACCGATAAATAATTTTACTGCTTTCATAATTTTGTTATATTGTTCTGTTAAAAATCGCCTTTTTAATCATACTTTGGTCTTACGAACCAGTAGTCCTCTCCAAAGAGCGAGAAGCCAAGTCCCACCTTGAAGTAGTCTTGTCTAATCATTCCGATTTTCGGGCTACTGTTCATCAGTGCGTGCGAGCCACGCAAGCCATACTCCAACGAGACATCGATACTCGATGTTCCCATAAATTTGAGTGGAAATCCGAAACCTGCCGTAACAGCATATTGCGGAATGCCGTGTCCGTTATACTCCTGATAGTAGTTGCTATAACGAAAACCAACCCTATACGATATTCGCTCGAAGTAGTTACGCACATCGAAGCGGTTTGGGGTGTACGAGAAGCCCACCTTTGCCGTATGAGTATCGACATACTTGACGGTCATATTGTTATTAACCTTCTCCTCAAATCTGCCATTATTGCCATTACCCCACGCCTGAAACTCATACTCCACAGCCGCTGCAAATTTAGGACTTTGATACATCACGCCCGCCTTTACACTGTGAGGTAGTTGCATCTGCGAGATACCCTTCTCGTAGAATACCTCAGTTTCGTAGGTGTCGTTCAGCACTAACGACTTCGTAACCTTTGGTCGTAAGCCACCACCATAATCGTAGGTTGCTCCGAGGGTGAGGATATGTTTGTCGTTTGCTATTGCATTCCACTGCAAGCCCACTTGGAACTTGAAGTTAGAGATTGCATATTCATCCTCGCCGACCACAGAGAGATACTTATCGCTACCCACGATATTATTCTCGACAGCCGAGATATAGTTGTGGGTTATCTTGCCCCAGTAGTATTTTGCCGCTGCACCTATCGAGAAGTTCTTGAATGGCTCCCAACCGATGCCGAGTTTAACCTCCGTAACATCGCCATCGCCCGAATAGGTATACGACGCGGCGCCGACATTACCTGCAATCTCGTCGCTCTGGTCGAGGAACGACATCTTGTAGCCCACGCTACTATACGGCATCAGGCTAACACCCATACCGAGCTTTTTAGCCAACGGAAATTGCACTGCTATCTCGTGGATATTCACAGAGTTTTTGCCATTCTTCGCCAAGCCGGTAAAACTTCCAGCAGCATCATATTGACGCTGAACATTCTGCAAGAAGTTGCCCTCGACACCCACATTGAAGAGAAAACTCTTCTGCAAGGTTGCACTATATCCTGCGGGGTTTGCAATACTCGGCATCTGCGTAGAGCGCCAAGCGACACCCACTCCACCCATAGCTCGCGACTGAGTTGTACCGATGGTCTGCAACTCTCCGATACCGAACATCGTATATGGCGAGTAAGCCGTAACAGCAGCACCACCCTGTGCCGACACCTCGCAAATAGCAGATACCACACAAGCCGCAACAGCCACTACAACACGCAGACTCTTATATATTGTTTTTCGATACATTATACTCCAAAATCAAGTTTAAACCCGTAAACATTAGTTTACGACCTGCAAATATCGCATTTTTAATTTGATTAACAAAATATTTAGCGTCGCCACCGCAAAAAACTATGCTTAATTCTCTATTTTTTGCCGAAATTCGTTCAACATAACCCTCAATTTCATACAGAATCCCCTGCATAACCCCCTGCTCTATCGCTTCGGTTGTCGAGCGACCAAACTTGTCATTCGGCTCGGTTGCGCAACACAATGGCAACGATGCGGTAAATTCGTGCAGAGCCTTAAATCGCATCCCCACACCGAGCGATATATTACCACCTCGGAACGCCCCACTCTCGATAATATCGAATGTTATGGCACTTCCCATATCGACCACCAGTGTATCCTTTATACCCATTCCGCAAACAACCCCTACGGCTGCTGCAATACGGTCAGCACCAAGGGTTTGGCGCGAGGAGTAGTCTATCTCGATTGGCACCTCCGTAAGCGATGTAAAGTGAAGGACTCTTGCAATTTTCGAGCGCAGCTGTTCGCAAATTTGTTCTGCACCGCCACGAGTCGAAGCAACAATAGCCTGCTCTATGGCAAACTGCTCTATCAACCCTGTCGCCCTCTCCAAATCAAAGTCGGGCGCAGATACCTCGCAAAGCACCTCGCTTTTATCTACAACGGCAATCTTACACAAAGTATTGCCCTCATCTACGATTAAATTTGCCATAAATTTAATAATTGACAATTGACGAATTGACAATTGACAATTAGTCGTTTTTATAAATTTTTCAATACATTCACTGCCGAAGCGACACTCTCAACTCTTCGCACAGTCATCTGCAACTTACCATCGCGTTGTTTCAGAACAAAGCGGTCGGGTTGTGCCGTAATTTTGCGCAGCAACTCCATAAAGACCTCGCTGCGGTAGTATGGCGACTGCTCATCGCCCACAAAGCGCACTATCATCAAGCCATTTTTGACCTTCACGCGCTCCATACCGAGACGCATAGCCTCCCAACGCAGACGCACCGCATTCATCAACTCCTTCGCCGCCTGCGGCATCTTACCAAATCTATCCTCCAACTCCGCCTCGAACTTCGCAAGCGAGGTTTCGTCAGTCATCGCATCTATCTTGCGATACAATTTCAGACGCTCCGCCTGCTGGCGAACATACTCCTCCGGTAACTCCGCCTCAACATCGAGTTCGAGCGTTACATCATCTACATAGCGCATCTCCTCAACCACCGTCTGCTCCTCGTTGCTCAGACCTGCGACATCGAGTCCCTCGGCACGCAACTCGGCAATAGCCTCATTCAAGATTTTCTGGTAGGTTTCAAATCCGATATTTGCAATAAAGCCACTCTGCTCTGCACCGAGCAGATTTCCTGCACCTCGGATATCCAAATCCTGCATTGCAATATTAAATCCCGAACCCAAATCCGAGAACTCCTCAATAGCTCGCAGGCGGCGTCTTGCATCGCTCGACAGCATCTCGTCAGGGCGCGACAAAAGATAGCAGTAAGCCTTTCTGTCGCTTCGTCCCACACGACCTCGCAATTGGTGCAAATTGCTCAAACCGAAGCGGTCGGCATTGTTGATGATTATCGTATTTACATTCGGAATATCCACACCACTCTCCACAATAGAGGTTGCCACCAAGATATCGAAGTCGTGGTAGATAAAGTCCATAATGGTCTTTTCCAGCTCGGCAGGACGCATCTGTCCGTGCGCCACAGCCACACGAGCCTCAGGGCACAAGCGCATAAGCATACCTTTGATAGTCATCAAGTCCTCCACCCTGTTGTGGATAAAATAGACCTGACCATCGCGCTGCAACTCCGCCTCGACAACCTCCTTTACAAGCTCCTCCGAAAAGGTGTGCGATTCGGTCTGTATCGGTCGGCGATTTGGCGGAGGTGTAGATATAATCGACAAGTCGCGCGAGCCCATCAGCGAGAACTGCAATGTTCGCGGAATTGGTGTAGCGGTCAAAGTAAGCGTATCGACACTCACACGCAATTGCGTAAGTTTCTCCTTCGCAGCAACGCCAAATCGCTGCTCCTCGTCAATAATCAGCAAGCCGAGGTCGTTGAACTCCACCCCCTTGCCGAGCATCTTGTGTGTACCGATAAGTATATCAATCTTGCCCGATTTCAGCTCCTCCAAAATACGCGTTGTATCTTTTGTGCTTTTGGTACGATTGAGATACTCCACCGTAACGGGGAACTCGCGCAGACGCTCGCGGAAGGAGCGATAGTGTTGCAGTGCCAAGATGGTCGTCGGCACCAACACCGCCACCTGCTTGCCATCGGTTGCCGCCTTGAATGCTGCTCGGATTGCCACCTCAGTCTTTCCGAAGCCGACATCTCCGCAGAGCAATCTATCCATCGGGCGCTCCGACTCCATATCGCGCTTAACAGCCTCGGAAGCCTTCAACTGGTCGGGCGTATCCTCCCACTCGAACGAAGCCTCCAACGCCTGTTGCAAATAACTATCGGGCGAGAAGGCAAAACCCTCGCTCGCCTTGCGCTTGGCATACAGAGCAATAAGTTCGCGCGAAATATCCTTGACCGCCTTCTTGGCGGCATTCTTAATCTTCTGCCACGCTCCGCTACCGAGTTTATGCACCTTTGGAGCCTCCTCATCGCCACTCTTATAACGGGCAATACGGTGCAGCGAGTGGACATTCACAAAGAGGACATCGCCATCACGATAGACGAGTTTTATCGCCTCGTGCATCTTGCCACCCTCCTCAATCTTCACCAAGCCACCAAAGCGACCAACGCCATGGTCAATATGGGTAACATAGTCGCCCACCTGCAACGAGTTCAACTCGGCAATGGTCATCTGCTCGTCGCGCTTAATCTGACCATTTATCTTGTAGCGGCGATAGCGTTCAAAGAGGCGATGCTCGGCGTATAGCGATATTTTAAGGTCGTGGTCGGTGAAGCCATTGTGGAGCGTCAGTCGTGCTAACTCAAACTTGGCACCATCGCGCCCCGTAGCGTAGAGCAACCCCTCCAATCGCTCCGCCTGTGCCCTATTTTCCGACATCAGCAGGGTGCGATAGCCCGCCTCGTGCTTTGCAACGAGTTCGTCAGCCAAGACCTCGAAGTTTTTATTAAAACTGTTTTGTGGGGAGGTGTGGAATAAGATGGTTTGCGATGCAGGTCGCTCCGACAAGGTGTTTCGCAACACCACCACATTTGCCCCCGACATATCCTCAATGAGTTCTTTACGCGAGGTGAGCTTTGCCGTTATCTCCTCTGGCTCGTCGCTATCCTGCAACGACTTGCGGCGCACATCATCGACCTTACCCAAGACAAAGTCGGCATCTTGAAACCAATAGGTCGCCTCGCCCGCAAACTCTGCCAACGACACGCGCCCGACATCGGCGCGATTTATATTCGAGATAACATCAATCTCCTCTAACCTATCACTCGACAGCTGGCTCGACAGTTCAAATCTTCGTATCGACTCTATCTCGCAGTCGAAGAAGTCCAAACGATAGGGTTTACTCTCCGAGTAGGAGAAGATATCGAAGATACCTCCACGCACCGAGTACTGCCCCGGCTCATAGACAAAATCAACCTTCTCGAAGCCGAGCGACTGCACCCTCTCCTCCAACTCCGCAACCTCAATAAGGTCGCCCCTACGGAGATGCAACGACTCGGCAGTCAATCCCTCCAAGTCGGCAACACGCTCCGACAACGCTTCGGGATAGGTCGCAACCACCAAAAAGCCCTCGCGATGATTTTTCAGCGCATTGAGAACTCCCGTGCGCATAACCACACTCTCCGCCTCCTCCGTGCCATAGACAACCGAGCGTTTATATGCCGAAGGGAAGAACAAAACCCTCTCCTCACCCAGCAGCGCATAGAGGTCGTTCAGGGCGTATGCGGCAGCATCTCTATCCTCGCTGACGATGATATGCACACCACCCTTTCGGGCGATGGTTGCCGCCATATAAAATAAAAAAGCACCGCCGACCATCTCGTTGAGAAGGACGGTGCTGCCTTTTTTCTCCAACACTTTACCGAGTTGCTCCACCTGCGGCGACTGCTCGGCAAATCTCAGTATTTCGTGCATAATGTTCGGACTTGCCTACCCCTTTCGCTTCGACTTCTCACTCTTTTTCACTTTTAGAATATCGTTGCCATCCTTATCCTCATAGCGCACCTCAATCATTCCGACACCTTGGTCGGCAACAACCTTAATACGCGTCTTGTATCGCCACGACCACTTGCGGCGCAACGACCAAATGCCCCTCTTCAAGAAGGCTGCAACATAAGGACTCACAACAAGGCGGATATACTTGTGTCCGCGCTCCATTGTGAGCAGCGATATCTGATTCTCGATTTTGCGGTCGAGGAGTATTGTGGGTTCGACTCTTCCCGTACCTCCACAAGTAGGGCATACATCCTCGGTGTTGCGCACCGCCACAGGGCGAATACGCTGACGAGTAATCTGCATCAAGCCAAATTTTGAGAGTGGAAGTATCGTATGCTTTGCCTTATCCGATGCCATAAGTCGCTGCATCTCCTCGTAGAGGAGCTGACGATTTTGCGCCTTATGCATATCTATAAAATCGACAATCACAAGGCCACCCCAATCGCGCAAACGAATCTGTCGCGCAATCTCTGCCGCAGCAGCCAGATTGACCTCCATTGCCGTCTGTTCCTGGTTATCCTCGGCCTTGGTGCGATTTCCCGAATTGACATCTATCACATGCATCGCCTCGGTGGACTCCATAATAAGGTAGGCTCCACGCTTCAACGACACATACTTCGCAAACAAAGACTTAATCTGTCGCGAAATATCGAAGTTGTCGAAAATCGGCACATTGCCGCGGTATAGCTTTACGATGCGCTCCTTCTCGGCATCGACACCGCGAATGTAGGAGCGTATTTCGTTGTACATAGCCTCGTCATCAACACATATCTGCGAGAATGAGCCATCGAGCGTATCACGAATAATCGTGTTTGCTCGACTCATCTCACCCATCAAGAGTGCCGGTGCGGTGCGCTTGCGAATTTGCTGACAAGTCTTACGCCACTTCTCCACCGCAGCCAAGATATCCTGCTCGACATCGAGGTCTGAGGCATTAACCGCAGCGGTACGAATAATCACACCAAAATTCTTTGGCAAGATACCCGTCGCAACTCGCTTCAATCGTTTTTTCTCCTCGTTGGAACGAATCTTTTGCGAAATCATCACCTTCGAGGTAAATGGTAGGAGCACAATATTTCGTCCCGGCAACGATATGTCAGCAGTCAAACGAGGTCCTTTGGTCGAGATAGCCTCCTTGGCAATCTGCACCATAACCAACTGTCCAACCTCCAAGTACGAAGTTATCTTACCCTCTTTCTCGACCTCCAATGCACCATCGAGTTTCATTGTTTCGAGGCGCACGCTCTTGTTTCCGGGTTGATAGCTTCTTACTATCTTGCAGAGCGAGGGGAAATGTGTTCCTAAATCTTGATAGTGGATAAAGGCATCGCGCTCGTGTCCAATATTCACGAACGCAGCATTGAGCCCTGGCATAATCTTATGCACTTTACCGATATAGATGTCGCCCACCGCAAAGCCCGTATGAGCCACCTCGCGGTTCAACTCCGCCAAGACCTTATCCTCGCACAGGGCGATATTAATCTCGGTGGATGTTACATTTATGACTAACTCTCTATTCATTTTCAGTGCAAGTTGGCCTTTCAGCCAAATTAAAAATTAAGAATTAGAACTTTAATTCTCAACTGTTTGAGTTGATAGTTTGCCCTTATTCAAAATCGGAAATGATTAGGCTATTTTTGTGCGTTACGCAGTGGCAGAAAGCGCAACATACTTGGCGTATGTGAGCATTTGTGCTGCAAGTAAGGTGCAAAAAGAGCCAATCAGAACGATTTTCCTACTTCAACCCAAAACTTTTAAATAGGTAACGCTAAGAGGCATTCCGCACCCTTAGCGTTAAAACCTATGAGAAGTTTAGACTACTACTTCTTCTTGTGACGGTCCTTACGCAGACGCTTCTTGCGCTTGTGCGTTGCCATCTTGTGACGCTTATGCTTCTTTCCGTTTGGCATAGTTATATTTTTTTAATGGTTTTGTTACTTAATCTTAGCTGCAAACGACTTAGCTGGCTTGAATGCAGGAATGTTGTGTGCAGGGATAGTGATTGTTGTATTCTTCGAGATGTTACGAGCAACCTTCTCAGCGCGCTTCTTGATGATGAACGAGCCAAAGCCACGGAGGTATACATTCTCCTCCTTCTCGAGCGAGCCCTTAACCTCGTCCATAAATGCCTCGACAATTGTCTGAATTTGAGTCTTCTCAACTCCTGTCTTCTTAGCGATTTCGCTAACAATATCTGCTTTTGTCATAGTTATTAATTTTTAAAAAGTCGTAAATTAATTTCAATCTCATTTTTTGCGACTGCAAATATATATCTAATTTGGCAACCGAGCAAAACTTTTTCGTTATTTTTTACAAAATTAAGTATTTACACATTTCGTACCTATCAAAAAAACACTCTAAAAAAGTTTAAAAGCGATTGAATGCAGATGCAAAAGCCTCGACCGCTTGGTCCAATCCGCCCTGCAACTTTTTGCCAAGCATCATACGCATCATCATATTCAGCTCGGCGTGCAACACCAAACGAATGCGAGTATCGCCCTCTGCTACCTCGCGCAACTGAATCCAAAACGAGAAATCCATCGGCACAGTGCCGCCATCGCCCACTATCTTAATGTGCTTATTCTCAACTTTTTCCTCGATACGCAACGCCACCGTAAAGCCTTTGAACTTAAACGAGCAACTATCCTCGGTAGCCTGCCACTCCTCGACCTTATCTGCAACCGCAGAAGAGAGAAGCGAGAAGTTGGAAATCAGCGGAAAAATCTGCGCCGCCGAGCGAAAAATCTGTTGTTGTTTAGAAATATACTCTTGCATTGTTTTGTGCATTTTAGCCGTGGCAAATATAGTATGTTTTATTTTAATATTTCATCGATTTGATATAATCGTTTGAAGAATAAACAATTGAAGTTATTTTGAAAAGAGCGTGGTAACGATTTGGAAATCGTGCGAATTTCTGCGGTTTGCGGGAGCAATACCATCA
>SUZP01000046.1 GCA_015059865.1 Rikenellaceae bacterium
TAAGACAAAGATTGGCTCGACATTGAAGGGTATCGGCCCTACCTATATGGACAAGACGGGTCGTAACGGCTTGCGCGTAGGCGATATCTTGATGCCCGACTTTGAGGAGCGTTACAACCGCTTGAAGGCAAAGCACGAAGATATGCTTCGTCAATACGCATACTCGTACGATATTACCGCCTACGAGAAGGAGTGGTTTAAGGGTATCGAGGTGTTGCGCAAATTCGACTTTGTAGATAGCGAGCAACTCGTAAACGAGGCGCTTAATAACGACACTCCAATCTTGGCGGAGGGTGCGCAGGGCTCGTTGCTCGACATCGACTTCGGAACATACCCTTATGTAACATCGTCGAACACACTCTGTTCGGGCGTATGTAGCGGTTTGGGCGTTGCTCCAACACGCATCGGCAATGTATACGGTATCTTCAAGGCATACTGCACTCGCGTAGGTAGTGGTCCGTTCCCAACCGAGTTGTTCGACACTACGGGCGAGACTTTGCGCCAGATTGGTAACGAGTTCGGTGCTACAACAGGCCGCCCTCGTCGTTGCGGTTGGTTGGACTTGGTAGCGTTGAAGTATACTGTTATGATGAATGGCGTTACCGAGTTGATTATGATGAAGAGCGATGTCTTGAACGAGTTTTCGACTATCAAGGTGGCTGTGGCTTACGAGTTGAATGGCAAGCAGTTGGATTACTTCCCTTATGAGTGTACCGACGATATCGTACCTGTATACAAGGAGATGAAGGGTTGGAACTGCGATATCTGCAATGTTCGTAACTACGAGGATTTCCCTGCCGAGTTCAAGGAGTATGTAGAGTTTATCGAGCGAGAGACCGGAGTGCCTATCAAGATTATCTCGGTAGGACCAGACCGCGCAGAGACTATTATTCGCTAATACATTTTTTAATAAGATATGAAAATCGGAACTCCACTTACAAAGGTGGCAAAAAAGGCTCTTCTTTGCGGCTCAGGCGAATTGGGTAAGGAGGTTGCTATTGAGTTGCAACGATTTGGTGTAGAGGTTATTGCACTCGACCGCTACGAAAATGCACCTGCGATGCAGGTGGCACATCGCAGTTATGTCCTCTCGATGCTCGACGGAGTGCGTCTGCGCGAGATTATCGAGGCGGAGAAGCCCGATATTATCATTCCTGAGGTGGAGGCTATTGCTACGCCGGTGTTGGTGGAGCTCGAAAAGGAGGGCTATCGTGTCGCTCCGACCGCAAAGGCGGTGTGGCTAACGATGAATCGCGAGGGTATTCGCCGCTTGGCTGCCGAGGAGTGCGGCTTGAAGACTACCGAATATCGCTTTGCTGACAATCGCGAGGAGTTCGAGAAGGCTGTTGCTGAGATTGGTATCCCTTGCGTTGTGAAGCCGATTATGAGCTCGTCGGGACACGGACAATCGACCGTGAAATGCGAGGCCGATATTGAGAAGGCTTGGCAGATTGCACAGGAGGGTGGTCGTGCCGGTGCAGGTCGCGTTATTGTGGAGCGATTTGTCGATTTCGACTACGAAATTACACTCTTGACGGTGCGCCATATTGGCGGTACTACATTGTTGGAGCCTATCGGTCATCATCAAGTGGATGGCGACTATCGCGAGTCGTGGCAGCCGCAGCCAATGAGCGAAAAGGCGCGCGAGAAAGCGCATGAGGTGGCGCGTACAATCACCGATGCGTTAGGTGGTTACGGAATTTTTGGCGTCGAGATGTTTATCAAGGGTGACGAGGTCATTTTTAGCGAAGTTTCGCCACGCCCACACGATACCGGAATGGTAACTATGGCATCGCAAGATTTGTCGGAATTTGCTCTTCACGCTCGCGCAGTGTTGGGCTTGCCTATCCCGTCAGTCCGTTTCATCGCTCCGAGTGCCTCGAAGGCGATTGTAGTGGAGGGCGACACAGATAAGGTCGAGTTTGAGAATATCGAAAAGGTCCTTGAAGAGGAGGGCGTTCAAATGAGAATTTTCGGCAAACCTGAGGTGGTCGGACATCGTCGTTTCGGTGTAATTTTGGCTACGGGAATATCTGTTGAGGATGCTTTGGCAAAGGCCGAAAGAGCATACGCTAAACTTGGAGTCAATATTTTACCGCGATAAAACATTTTTCGACTATTTACTTTGTAAATTTCGCTAAAAATAGTTATTTTTGCACCCGAATATAAGTGATAGAGATGAAACAAAGAGCTCTACTTGACATAAAGTATTGTCCGACAAAAGGCTACACGAGCGCACAAGTCGCCCCACAGCCTTCATTGTCGAATTTCTCTGCGATTTACTCTATTACTATTTTGACGAATTAACTGTTATCGGGCGGCCTGTTTGGTCGCCTGTTTTGTATTGTAAGTAATGGCTGAGCTACTTATCAAGGGAGGAACTCTCGTTGCAGAGGGAAAAAGTTGGAAGGGGGATATCCTTGTTGCCGATGGTAAAATCAAGGCAATAGGGGAGTCGCTTACCCCAGATGAAAGTGTCGAAGTGTTTGATGCTGAGGGTTGTGTGGTAACATACGGCTTGGCTGATGTGCATGTTCACTTGCGCGAGCCGGGCTACTCGGCAAAGGAGACCATCACAACTGGAACACGCGCGGCGGCACGCGGCGGTGTTACTACCGTATGCTCGATGCCAAACTTGCAACCTGCGCCTGATGCGCCTGAGACAATTGCTGTCGAGCAGCAGATGATTGACGAGCAGGCGGTAATTGAGGTGCGACCTTTTGCGACCATCTCCAAAGGTCGTGCAAGACGCGAGTTGGCGGAGATTGAGGCGTTGCGACCGCTGTCGGTGGGCTATTCGGATGATGGAAATGGTATTCAAACTGAGGAGTTGATGCGCAAGGCTATGCAACGCATAGCGGCTGTGGATGGCATTATCGCAGCGCACTGCGAAGACGACTCGTTGCTACACGCAGGCTACATTCACGATGGCGAGTATGCCCGTCAGCACGGTCATAAGGGTATCTGCTCGGAGAGCGAGTGGGGGCCTATCAAGCGCGATGTGAAGTTGGCCGAGGAGGAGAAGTGTCGCTACCATGTGTGCCATATCTCGACAAAAGAGAGCGTCGAGATTATTCGCGAAGCAAAACAACATTGCAACCATATCTCGTGTGAAACAGCACCTCACTACCTCGTTTTGTGCGATGCAGACCTCAAAGAGGAGGGGCGCTTCAAGATGAATCCTCCTTTGCGTTCGGCAGAGGATAGAGCCGCACTTATCGAGGGTATTAAGGATGGCACAATTGAGATTATCGCTACCGACCACGCACCACACACCGCCGAGGAGAAGTCTCGCGGATTGAAGGGTAGTGCAATGGGTATTGTAGGTATCGAGACAGCCTTTGCTATATGTTACACACACCTTGTACGCAAGGGGGTGATTACGATTGAAAAGTTGATTGCGTTGATGTCTGAAAATCCTCGCCGCATCTTCCGCCTTGGTGGAGCAATGCAGGTGGGCGAGAGAGCCGATATCGCGGTGTTCGACACGCGCGAGCCTTACAAGATTGACACAAACGACTTCTTGTCGATGGGTAAGGCTACACCTTTCGAGGGCGAAGAGGTATACGGCAGATGTGTATTAACCCTCTTCAATGGCGAGAAAGTTTGGAACGAAAACAAATAACAACAAAATATAGAACAATGAAACAACCCGACAAAAAATTAGTTTTGGAGAGTGGCCAAGAGTTCTATGGCTACGGTTTCGGCGCCGACACACAGGCGGTGTGCGAGATTGTATTCAATACCTCTATGGCTGGTTATCAGGAGATTCTCTCAAACCCTGCTTGCACAAATCAGATTGTTGTGATGACCTATCCGACAATTGGCAACTATGGTATCACAGATGAGGATTTCGAGGCAAGAAATCTCACTATTGGTGGCTTGGTAGTTCGCGAGGATTGCGAGACACCGAGCAACTTCCGCTACACAAAGACCATATCGGAGATTATGGAGGAGTACTCAATTCCGGGTATTAGTGGGGTGGATACGAGAATGATTACACGCATCATTCGCGACTCTAAGAGTTGCCGTGCGGCTATCGTTTCGGCCGATATGTCGAAGGAGGAGGCTTTGGCACTTATTGCTGCAACTCCTGAGGTTCACAACGCCGTAGAGCGCGTAAGCTGCAAGAAGCGTTGGTATTCGCGCACACCAAACCACCTCTACGATGTGGTATTGGTAGATTGTGGTGCAAAATTAAACCTTGTGCGTATGCTCAACAAGCGCGGATGTAATGTGGTGATTGTGCCATTCAATACCTCGGCAGAGGAGATTTTGGCATTCAATCCACACGGCGTACTTATCTCGAATGGTCCGGGTGCTCCAAGCGATGTTCCGACCGTTGTGGAGTTGATTAAGTCGTTGCGTGGCAAGTTGCCAATCTTCGGCACAGGCCTCGGACACCAGCTTATCGCCTTGGCGTATGGAGCTGAGGTGTCGCACATCGAGGGCATACATCGTGGCGGAGGTCATCCTGTACGCAACTTGGAGAGTGGCAAGATTGAGATTACCGCACAGGGCTCGCTCTACTTTGTAGATGAGAAGTCGTTGAAGCAGACACCTCTTGCTGTAACCCACCGCAGCGTAATCAACGACACGGTCGAGGGTATCGAGTGCAAGGAGGAGCGTGTATTCTCGGTACAATACAATCCGGAGTCGGCTCCGGGAGCGCAGGACAGCGCATATCTTTTCGATAAATTTATTAAATTAATGGAGGAGAATTACAATGCCTAAGAGAACAGATATAAAGAAGGTTATGGTTATCGGCTCTGGTCCAATCGTTATTGGTCAGGCAGCTGAGTTCGACTATGCAGGTACACAGGCTTGTCTTGCGTTGAAAGAGGAGGGTTATGAGGTCATCCTCGTAAACTCCAACCCTGCAACTATTATGACCGACACATTCATCGCCGATAAGGTCTATATGGAGCCTTTGAAGTTGGAGTATGTCGCAAAGATTATCCGCTACGAGCGCCCTGACGCTATTGTTCCCGGTTTGGGAGGTCAGACAGGTTTGAACCTCGCTGTGCAGTTGGCAAAGAAGGGTATCTTGGAGGAGTGTGGTGTTGAAATTCTCGGAACATCATTCGAGAGTATCGAGCAGGCCGAGGATAGAGAGCTGTTCAAGGAGTTGTGTATCTCGCTCGGAGAGCCTGTATTGCCGTCGGAGGTTGTAAATTCTATTGAGGAGGCTGTAAAGGTTGCTAAGGAGATTGGTTATCCGTTGGTGCTTCGCCCCGCATTTACCCTCGGAGGTACGGGTGGTGGCTTCGTCGATAACGAGGAGGAGTTGCGCGAGTTGATGCGTAACGCTTTGGCCTTGTCACCAGTACATCAGGTGTTGGTCGAGAAGAGTATCAAGGGCTACAAGGAGATTGAGTATGAGGTAATGCGTGATAAGAATGACACAGCTATTACCATCTGTAATATGGAGAATGTAGACCCTGTGGGTGTGCATACGGGCGACTCTATTGTGGTTGCTCCTTGCCAGACTTTGACCGACAAGGAGGCGCAGATGCTCCGCACCAGTGCATTGAAGATTATTCGCGCATTGAAGATTGAGGGAGGTTGCAATGTTCAGTTTGCATTAGACCCACTATCGTTCAAATACTACATCATCGAGGTTAATCCGCGCGTGTCGCGTTCGTCGGCTTTGGCATCTAAGGCGAGTGGTTTCCCTATCGCTCGCGTTACGGCTAAGGTGGCTGTCGGAATGACTCTCGACGAGATTATGTTGTCGAATGGTCCCGCTTGCTCGGAGCCAGCATTGGACTATATCGTAACCAAGGTTGCTCGCTTCCCATTCGACAAGTTTAGCGAGGCCTCGAACGAACTCGGAACACAGATGAAGGCTACGGGTGAGGTGATGAGCATCGGTCGTACCATCGAGGAGAGTTTATTGAAGGCTGTTCGTTCGCTCGAAACGGGCGTGTGCCACATCTACCACAAGAAGTTCGACGATATGGCAACCGCTGATATGTTGCAGTATATCACTCGTGCTACCGATGACCGTATCTACGCTATTGCCGAGTTGTTGCGCCGAGGTGTAGACCGTTCGTTGATTTACGACCGTACGAAGATTGATATGTTCTTCTTGAAGAAGATGGATAATATCGTAAACTTCGAGCGTGTGGTTAAGGCTAATAAGGGCGACCGCGATGTGTTGCTCGAAGCAAAGCGTATCGGTTTTGGCGATAAGTTTATCGGACAGTTGTGGGGTATGACCGAGTCGGAGGTGTTCGAGTTGCGTCAGGAGTTGGGCATTAAGCCTGTATATAAAACTATCGACACCTGCGCAGGCGAGTATTCGGGCTATGTGCCATACTTCTACTCGACCTACGAGCAGGAGAATGAGTCGGTGGTTAGCAACCGCAAAAAGATTGTGGTACTCGGTTCGGGCCCTATCCGTATCGGTCAGGGTGTCGAGTTCGACTATTCGACCGTTCATTCGATTTGGGCTATTCGCGAGGCGGGCTACGAGGCTATCATTATCAACAATAACCCTGAGACCGTATCGACCGACTTTACTATCTCGGACAAGTTGTATTTCGAGCCGCTTACGGTGGAGAATGTGATGAATATCATCCGCTTGGAGCAGCCTGACGGCGTTATCGTAACACTCGGAGGTCAGACAGCTATCAACCTTGCAAAGCCACTCGCAAAGATGGGCGTAAAGGTTGTAGGTACAGGTATCGAGGCTATCGACAATGCCGAGGATAGAAAGTTGTTCGAGGCAATTATGCGCAAGGTTGGTATTCCTCAGCCAAAGGCAAAGGCTGTTACCGATATTGAGGAGGGTGTTGCCGCTGCTGCTGAGATTGGCTATCCGGTGTTGGTGCGCCCAAGCTTCGTGTTGGGTGGTCGTGCAATGCAGATTGTCGGCAACGAGCAGGCTCTGCGCCACTACCTGCACAATGCAGTGGAGGTTTCGGAGGACTCGCCTGTATTGGTTGATAAGTACATTATGGGTAAGGAGGCCGAGGTGGATGCCATCTGCGATGCCGAGGGTAATGTCTTTATCCCGGGTATTATGGAGCATGTCGAGCATACGGGAGTTCACTCAGGCGACTCGATTAGTGTCTATCCATCGTTCTCGTTGAGTCAGGCCGTGAAAGATAAGATGATTGACTATACCATACGCCTTGGTCGCGCTATCGGCATAGTTGGTCTGTATAATATTCAGTTTATCGTAGACTCGGAAGATAAGGTCTATGTGATTGAGGTAAATCCTCGTTCGTCGCGTACTGTGCCATTCCTTTCGAAATCTACAAATGTGCCAATGGCAAAGATTGCTACACGCGTAATGTTGGGCGAGACCTTGCCACAGCAGGGCATCACAAAGGTATATGGCGAGGAGCGCAAGCGTCACTTCGTGAAGGCTCCTGCATTCTCGTTTGCAAAGATTAAGGGTGTAGATTCGTACCTCTCGCCTGAGATGAAGTCTACGGGTGAGGCTATTGGATATGACGATTCGCTTACTCGCGCACTCTACAAGTCGTTGCAGGCTTCGGGTATGACCGTAGTAAACTACGGAACAATTCTCGCCACTATCGCCGATAAGGACAAGGAGGCAGCTCTGCCATTGATTCGCCGCTTCTACAACCTCGGCTTCAATATCGAGGCTACGGAAGGTACAGCATCGTTCTTGCGTGAGCACGGCATTCGCACTCGCTTGCGCAGAAAGATTTCGGAGGGTAGTAACGATATCACAACGGCATTAGCAAAGGGGCATGTAAGCTATGTAATCAACACTATTGATGTAAATCAGCACAATACTCGCCTCGATGGCTACGAAATTCGTAATGCCGCAGTAGAGAATAATGTGTCGATTATTACTGCACTCGAAACCGTTAGTGCATTGCTCGATGTATTGGAGGAGATTACGCTCGGTGTATCGACTATCGATGCCGAGTACAAGGCAAAATAGAGCATAGAAGATGCAGAGAGTTATATTAACCGTAACAAAAAACGAGGCGCTGACACCTCTCATCTACGAGATGCATCTCGCAGGTGATGTGTCGGGTGTCACTCGTGCCGGACAGTTTGTCGAGATTGCGCTTGATGGCTTGTATCTGCGCCGACCTATCTCGGTCTGCAACTACGAGGAGGGGGAGCTTACCATTATATATAAGGTGGTAGGTAAGGGTACCGACTTGATGTCGCAGATGGCAGAGGGTACGCAGTTAGATGTATTGACAGGTTTGGGCAATGGCTTTGATACGGAGCACGACTGCAAGAAACCGCTGCTTGTAGGCGGTGGAGTAGGCGTACCACCATTATATCGTTTGACACGCGACTTGATTGCACACGGCAAGGATGTTACCGTAGTGCTCGGATTTAATACCGAGTCGGAGATTTTCTATGCCGATAAGTTCGAGGCGTTGGGTGCAAAGGTTATCGTCGCTACGGCTGATGGCTCGGTGGGAGTCAAAGGCTTTGTTACGGATGCTATTCGCGAAAGCGGGGTAGAGGCAGACTACTTCTACTCGTGTGGCCCGTTGCCGATGTTGAAGGCGTTGTGCAACTCGCTTGAAATCAGCGGCGAAGTATCGCTCGAAGAGCGTATGGGTTGCGGTTTTGGTATCTGTATGGGATGCTCGATAATGACAACAAAGGGGGCAAAGCGTGTCTGCAAAGATGGTCCCGTATTTAAGAAGGAGGAGGTCGTATGGTAAGAGATTTATCTGTTGAGTTGTGCGGCGTTGCACTCGACAACCCCGTAATTCCTGCCAGCGGAACATTCGGCTTCGGCAAGGAGATGGCTGAGGTGTACGATATAAATATCTTGGGCTCGATATCGTTTAAGGGTACTACTCGTGATGCCCGTTTCGGAAATCCTACTCCGCGTATTGCCGAGTGCCCAAGCGGACTTATCAACTCGGTAGGTCTGCAAAATCCGGGTGTAGATGCAGTTATCGCAAATGAGTTGCCGGCTCTGCGTAAGATTTTCCGCAAACCTATTATCGCCAATATCAGCGGCTTCTCGATTGAGGAGTATGTGGAGTGCTGCTCGAAGTTGGACAAGGAGGAGCAGGTGGCTATCTTGGAGGTTAATATTTCGTGTCCGAATGTACATAACGGAGGTATGGCGTTTGGTACATCGCCAGAGTCTGCGGCTGCGGTAACTCGCGCAGTTAAGGCGGTTACTACAAAGCCCGTATTTATTAAGTTGTCGCCAAATGTAACCGATATTGTTGCTATCGCAAAGGCGTGTGAAGAGGCTGGTGCTGATGGTATTACGCTGATTAACACAATGCTCGGTATGCGCATTGATATCGCTCGCAGAAAACCCGTTATCGCCAATAAGATGGGCGGTTTTTCGGGCGCAGCGATATTTCCAATCGCAGTGCGAATGGTCTATCAGGTAGCACACGCCGTTAAAATCCCGGTTATCGGTTGCGGTGGTGTTGCTACGGCAGAAGATGTCGTGGAGATGATGATGGCAGGTGCTACGGGCGTTCAGGTGGGTGCAGAAAATCTGCGTAATCCATACGCCTGCAAGGAGATTATCGAGGAGTTGCCATTCGTAATGGAGCGCCTCGGTATCGAGAAATTAACGGATATAATAGGAATAATAGAGTAAAACATAATAAGTTATGGCAAAAGATGTAATTATTGCGTGCGATTTCAGCAGCAAGGAGCAGACGCTCGCATTTTTGGATAAGTTCACAGGTCGCAAGCCTTTTGTGAAGATTGGTATGGAGTTGTTCTATGCCGAGGGACCTGCTATTGTGCGTGAGATTAAGGCTCGTGGGCACAAGATTTTCCTCGATTTGAAGTTGCACGATATTCCAAACACCGTGCGTAAGGCTATGAGTGTGCTCTCGCGCCTTGATGTCGATATGTGCAATGTTCACGCTGCGGGAACTGTTGATATGATGCGTGCAGGCTTGGAGGGTTTGACTCGCGAGGATGGCACTCGCCCATTGCTCATTGCCGTAACACAACTCACCTCGACCAGTGAGGAGCGTATGCAGAAGGAGTTGCTTATCGATGCAACTATAAACGACTGCATCGCAAAGTATGCCGAGAATGCAAAGGAGGCAGGTCTTGACGGAGTAGTCTGCTCGCCACTCGAAGCGTCGCTCGTAAAGGAGCACTGCGGCAAGGAGTTCTTCACAATCACTCCGGGCGTGCGCTTTGCAGATAGCTCGAAAGACGACCAAGTGCGCATTATGACTCCTGCACAGGCTCGCGAGATTGGCTCGGATTACATCGTTGTTGGTCGCCCTATCACCGCTGCCGAAAACCCTGTTGAGGCTTACGAGCGTTGCTGCAAAGAGTTCTTAAATGAGTAATAACGAATAAAAATATACTACTATGGAGAAGAAGATTGCAAAAGAGTTACTTTCGATTAACGCAGTATTTTTGCGCCCCGAGCAGCCTTTTACTTGGGCAAGTGGCATCAAGAGCCCAATCTACTGCGATAACCGCCTTATCTTGACTGCACCGCGTGTTCGCGAGCAGGTGGAGGCAGGTTTGGCAGAGTTGGTAAAGAAGCATTTTCCTGAGTGCGAGGTGCTGATGGGTACTTCGACCGCTGGTATTGCACACGCTGCTATCGTGGCTACAATTCTCGATTTGCCAATGGGATATGTTCGTAGTGGCGCGAAGGACCACGGTCGAGCAAACCGTATCGAGGGTAAGTTGGAGAAGGGACAGAAGGTTGTTGTTGTCGAGGATTTGATTTCGACAGGTGGCTCGTGTATCGAGGTTGTAGATGCGTTGCGCGAGGCTGGTGCCGATGTTTTGGGTATTGTGAGTATCTTTACCTACGGAATGAAGCGCGGCGTGGAGCGTATCGCCGAGGCTAACACCGTAAACTACTCGCTCTCGAATCTCGATGCACTCGTAGAGGTCGCTGCCGAGGAGGGTTATATAGCTCCTGAGTGGAAAGAGCGTATTCTCGCCTTCCGCAACAATCCAAGCGACGAGAGTTGGATTAAATAAATTCAGAATTCAAAATTCAGAATTCAAAATTCAGAATGCAGAATTAGTTTTTTCTATTTGCGCAAACTAATTTTTAATTCTTAATTACTACTGATGCAATAAATTTTATTAAAATAATTTTTGTTCTTTGACATTTTGGTTTTTGATTGTTGATTGGTCGGTTGTGAGCAATTCTCGGATTGGAGTCTTTGCAAATGCAGATACTCCC
>SUZP01000005.1 GCA_015059865.1 Rikenellaceae bacterium
GTTCGACCCCGGCTCTGGGTACGAAAAGAGGAAGATGAAAGTCTTCCTCTTTTTTCGTTTACCCTTCGCCGGGGGCGGTCAGTCGGTGGCGGTGTGGCAGAGTTGTCTTTGGTCGGCGATTATTGCTGTCGCAATCTTTTGTCCTTGACCGATGATTCTCTTTGAAAATGATTTTTCAGCCATCATCAGTCAAACCCAAACAATCTATGATTGTAATCGCCTCCCTTCGCTCTGCTCAAACCTGCTGCGACCGTTCGACCCACTTAAAGATTATTCGGGTCGGGGGCAATATCTCGCAGTGACCAAAGACGACCTAAGTCCCACACAAACTCGTTCGAAATTGGTGGTGATGTGGCAAACCTTCGGACCACAAAACACAAAATAAGGTTGATAATCAAACGATTATCAACCTTATTTAATTTGATATATGTATCGGCTACACAGTCATAATCTCCTTCTCCTTCTTCTCGAAAGCTGCATCAATAAGCTTGTTAAACTTCTCGACAGCCTTCTGCACCTGAGCTTCGCCATCCTTGCCCTCATCCTCAGGCATACCATCTTTCACTGCCTTCTTGAACGCCTCGACAGCATCGCGACGAGCATTGCGCAACGAAATACGCGCATTCTCAGCCTCAGCCTTCGACTGCTTCACAAGCTCCTTACGACGCTCCTCGGTGAGTGGTGGCATCGAAAGACGAATACTCTCGCCATTGTTCGATGGAGTAAGGCCTATATTCGAGTCGATAATAGCCTTCTCAATCAACCTAATCATATTCTTATCCCAAGGCTGAATAAGCACCGTCTTTGCGTCAGGAACAGTAACACTCGCCACACCCGAAACAGGTGTTTGAGAGCCGTAGTAATCTACAAAAACTCCATTCAACACATTCACCGAAGCCTTACCTGCTCGAATATTCGACAAGGTCTCCTCCAAAAAATCAACCGCCTTCTGCATACGAGCAGTTGCATCATTCAAGATTGTTTTAGTATCCATAGTATAATAATTTAGTTTTTTCCATTAGCCGCTGGCTTTTATAATTGACAATTGACATTGGATAATTGACAATTAAGGGTATTTTATATTTAGGCCTGCGGCGCTATTCTATTCCCTATATTATCTATTTTTTTATCTCTTTTTCAATCAGTTTGATGAGTTCGGCAAACTCAGCCTCATCGTAGCCCACGCTCGCCTTCACAACATTACCCTGCTTGTCAATCAGGAAGTTGCGCGGGATATAGGTCTCGGCATACTCGCCATATACCCTACCATCTGGGTCCAAGCCCATAGGGAACGAGTAGCCCATCTTCTCGCGGAAGGCGGCTACGGTAGCCTTCTTCTCGCCACGCGACACGGGCAGAAATACAAATGGCTCACCCTTGAACTTCTCGATAATATCCTTCTCTACGCGCGCCAACTCTGCTCGGCATGGAGGGCACCATGTAGCCCAGAAGTTCAACAATACAACCTTACCCTTCAAGTCGGCAAGTTTTACGGTCGAGCCATCGAACATCTCCACCTCGAAGGCTGGTGCTTTCTGTCCATCCTTCACAAGCGTTGCCTGCTCAGGGGTTGGTCGTTGTTGTGCGTTGGTGGTAAATGAACCTCCAAATAGTAGTGCAGCACAGAGTACAATGGCGAGAATTGCCATTACAACCATACTCAAAGTGCTCTTCTTTTGATGTCTTCGTGCCATAGTTTTCACTCCTTAGTTTTTCTTTATTTGTGTACAAGTGTTCCGATATTTTCGCCCTTCAAGACCTTCATCAGGTTGCCCGGAGTGTCCATATCGAAAACGATAATATTCAAGCCGTTCTCCTTGCAGAGGGTAAAGGCTGTCATATCCATTATCTTCAAATTTCGTGCATAAATCTCGTCGAACGAAATCTCGTCGAACTTCGTAGCCGTAGGGTCTTTCTCTGGGTCTGCGGTATAGACACCATCCACGCGCGTTCCCTTGAAGAAGCCGTCAGCCTCAATCTCGATGCCTCGTAGTGCCGAAGCCGAGTCGGTCGAGAAGTATGGATTGGATGTTCCGCCACCTATAATTACGACATAACCCTCACGCAGATATTCGAGTGCCTTATCCTTCGAGTAGTACTCGCCGATAGGCTCCATACGGATAGAGGTCAAAACCTTACACTTCACGCCCTCGTCAGTCAGCACAGCCTGCAATGCCAACGAGTTGATGATGGTTGCCAACATTCCCATCTGGTCGCCCTTCACGCGGTCGAAGCCCTTTTTAGCGCCCTGTAAGCCACGGAAGATATTGCCACCACCAATTACGATACCAATCTCTGTGCCAAGAGCTTGCGCCTCCTTAATCTGCTCGGCATAGATGCGAGCCTGCTCCATCGAGATTCCATATTTCTGCTCGCCCTGCAACGACTCGCCACTAAGTTTGAGAAGTATTCTTTTATATTTCATAGAGGTATAACTTTGTTTCTAACTACAAATATATAAAATTAAATTCATAATTAAAAATTTCGTAATTAAAATTATTTTGTTTGGGGAACTTCGAGGGTGGTCATGGCGCAGGCTTAATTGACAATTGACGAATTGATAATTGACAATTAATGGTAAAAACGATGAATCGTTTTTGATTTTGTTACTCCTTTAACTACTCACTACTCACTAAAAAAAGGTTTGGGAGTGTCTAACAAGTTGTTTAGACACTCCCATTTTGCTCGAAGTTGTATAACAAGAGGGATTTCAAGGCTTGCGAAGTGTGAGAAACCGCAGCATACTTGGCGTATGTGAGGATTTCGAACACGAGTATAACGCAGAAATCACCTTGTTAGACAGCTTCAATGCTTTATATTACAGAATTGTTTAGTACTCGATACTCTTTGCAAGAACGAGAACACCCCATCTATTCTTCAAGATAGGCAACTCAACTACCTCGCCAGCCTTAACCTCGCGCTCTGCAACATAGCATACGCCTCTTGCCTTGCCATCTTTATTGCAACGAGAGTAAGTAGATGTGAGGATTTTCCAATCCTTGCGAACACGAGGTTGGTTGAAGGTAATGATGTAGATTTTGCCATCCTCCTTAGCTGTGATGCGACCACCTGCGGTTGGCTGGCCCTTCTCTGCTGCTACTGGAACCAACAACTCAAAGCCCTCGAACTCCTTAGGATATACACTGCCTACTACGAATGTATGGTTGCTCCAAAGCGGTGCGCCCTCAGTGAAAGTGGTGCGAGTGAAGCCCACACCCTCAAACTTAACGCCAGCCTCGCATGGCTTCTCAACATAAGGGCGAGCACTTGCCGAGTTGCTCTTGTCGCTACGGAATGCGCGGAGTGGAAGTCCCTCAGCCGAGATTACATTACCCATATCCTCGTTGTAGCAGTAGCGAACAGCGGTAGGTGCGGTTACGCCATCAGCCCAAACTACCACCTGATTGCCCTCGATGCGAGCCTCAGCAACCGAGAACTGTATCTTCTTAGGGTTGTTAGGGTCCTGAACGCCGAGCTGGAAGCCATTGATACGGCCCTCACCACTCTGTGCAAGAGTTGTAGGAACATTCTTGAATGTTACACGAACAGAGTTACCCTCAACCATCATCGACTCGTAAGCTGGCGAACGGAACTCCTTGTCAGACTTCTTGTAGTGAGCAGCGAGTGCGCAAGCCGACAAACGGTGAGCAACATCCCACTTCTTAGGAGGGTGAATATCACCAGGAATCTGGTTTTGGTCATTTGTTACAACCAACTCACAGTTGCTGGTGCGGTCAGCTACGCGGCCCTGAATCTCACGGATGCGAGCACCTGTAACACCGTTGTATGTGTGAGGAGCAATCTCTACGATATAGAATGGCATCTCTGGATTGCGGAACTCCGTACGCCACGACTTGATGAGAGTGTTGAGCATACGAGTATATTGACTTTTACCTACATTCGAGCAGCCCTGATACCAGATAGTACCTGCAACGGTAGTGTGGCGGATAGGGTAGATATTTGCATTGTAGAGGTAAGTTGGGCGCTTGTGAATTTGCTTTCTCTTGTAGAGTTTCTTAGTGTAAGATGCAAGTCTCTTATCCTTAGCGATAGTCTCCTTGCTCAACCAAGCCTCGATTGTAGAGCCACCAAACGAAGCGTCAATCAAGCCGA
The DNA here is from genome assembly GCA_015059865.1 of Rikenellaceae bacterium. Classification (GTDB taxonomy): domain Bacteria; phylum Bacteroidota; class Bacteroidia; order Bacteroidales; family Rikenellaceae; genus Alistipes. The sequence goes on from SUZP01000005.1 coordinate 4,114, forward strand.
TAGGCACATCCAAAGCCTCCTGCAAGTCCTTACCAAAACCGTATGCTACTGCCGAGAAGTTAGAGAGCGACTTAGAGTTGCAAACTCTCCAAGCAGCCTTAAATCTCTTCTGAGTAGGAACATCATTCTTCGGAGTAGCAGAGCCGGTACGACCTGTGCAGTAGAGACGAATCTTGTCGTTTGTACCATTCTCCAACTCCTCCTTCATATCAGGAGTCTTGCGTACAGGCCACTCCATATTAGACTGACCAGCGCAGAGCCAAACCTCACCGAATACGATGTTTTTAAGCTCTTTAAGCTCCTTACCAGCCTTGATGGTGATGGTGTAAGGAGTGTAACCTGCGGCGAGAGTCTGTACTGGCAAAATCCAGAATCCCTCCTCGTTAGCCTTAACTTTGAGAGGCTTTTTCACATTGAGCCAGCTTGGGTGCACCTTCACAGTTGCACGAGGCTTAGCCCAACCCCAGATATTTACAGTAGTAGAGTGCTGAAGCACCATATTACTGCCCACAACAGATGGAAGTTTCAACATAGGCTCCTTCTGCTGCGCATCTGCCGTCACTGTTGCAAACAACATTGCAACAGCAGCAATCAACAAAAATTTAAATTTCTTCATAAAAAATTTGTTTTTAAAGTTAAACCGTAAAAAAAAGTTGCTATTTTTCGTTACAAAGGTAGTCTTTTTTTTTAAATAAACATTTCATTATTGCAAATAATTGAAAAAAATAAACTACCTTTGTCTTATGATATAACTCAAAAAAAACATTTATTGTTATGAAAAAATTACTACTAATTCTCACGATGGCACTCTGCGTATCAACCGTATCGGCGCAGATATATCCAGAGGCAGGCGAAAATTGGAGAAATGCCAAGCCATCGAAGTACGATTTCAACAACAAGAAAATCAAGTCTTTGAAGAAGTACATCGTAGACTCTATGAAGACAACAGGCTTGATGGTTATTGTCGGTGGCGAGTGCATCTACAAGTTTGGCAATGTAGAGCGTTTGAGCTACATCGCATCGTGCCGTAAGAGCGTTTTGGCTATGCTCTATGGCAAGTATGTCGAGAATGGCACCATCAATCTCAACCAAACCATTGGCGAGCTTGGTATCACCGACCACGGAGGCTTGCTGCCAATAGAGAAGACGGCAACTGTGCGCCACCTTATTCAGGCGCGTTCGGGTGTCTATCGCCCATCGTCTAACCCCGGCAGTTCGTTGGACAACCCCGACCTCGTTCCAAAGCGAGGCTCGAAGAAGCCCGGCACATACCACCTCTACAACAACTGGGACTTCAATGCTGCGGGTACTGTTTTCGAGAAGCTGACAGGCAAGAGCGTATATCAAACCTTAGAGGAGGATTTGGCTAAGCCTCTCGGTTTCCAAGATTGGGACATCAACGCACAGCGTTATGGTGGAGACAAATCCAAGTCGATGCACCCTGCATACCACATCTACATCTCTACGCGCGATATGGCGCGCCTTGGCTACTTGATGTTGCGCAAAGGCGAGTGGGATGGCAAGCAAATAATCTCGAAGAAGTGGCACAAGGAGATGCTCACTAAGTGGACTCCTCGCAAGAAGATGAATCCAGCAGAGCAGCGCAAGGGCGAATTTGCTTATGGCTATATGTGGTGGTTGTATGACACCAAAGTTCCTGAGTTGAAGGGAGCCTACACTGCTCGTGGTGCTATGGGGCAATATATCACCGTCATCCCTCAATTGGATATGGTTATTGCACACAAGACTGACAGAGTCTATGGCCGCAAGACTTCGTATGCAAGTTACAGAAGATTGATTGAGAAGATTATTGCAGCAAAACAATATCAATAGGCACAGATGCCCTTATACTAATGTTTCACGACAAAAAGAGTGTTTAAAATATGAAAAAGTTATTATTAGTATGTATGTTTGCCCTCGGAGTATCGAGCCTCTCAGCACAAGCGATATATCCAAAGGCAGGCGAGGATTGGCCAAAGGCAAAACCTTCGAAGTATGGCTATGACGAGAAAAAATTGGAGGATATCCGCCGATTTATCATCGACTCGATGAACACCACAGGCTGTTTGGTGCTTGTTGGCGGCGAGAATATCTTTGAGTACGGAGCCTTAGACCGCATCAGCTATATCGCATCGTGCCGCAAGAGCGTCTTGGCTATGCTCTTCGGTAAGTATGTAGAGAATGGCACCATCAACCTCGACACTACCATTGGCGAGTTGGGTATGGACGACCATGGCGGTTTGTTGCCAATAGAGAAGACTGCAACTGTGCGCCACCTTATTCAGGCGCGTTCGGGCATCTACCACGCTGCCTCTAATGCAGGTAGCTCGTTGGATAATCCTAAGCACACCCCTGAGCGCGGCTCGAAGGTACCGGGTACATATCACCTCTACAACAACTGGGATTTCAACGCCGCAGGTGCAGCGTTTGAGCAGATGACAGGCAAAAACATCTACAAGGCTTTGGAGGAGGATTTGGCAAAGCCTCTCGGTTTCCAAGATTGGGATATCACCAAGCAGCGCAAGGGCGGCAACCGCAAGAAGTCGAAGTATCCTGCATACCATATATATATATCTACTCGTGATATGGCGCGTATTGGCTACTTGATGTTGCGCGAAGGCGAGTGGGATGGCAAGCAGATTATCTCGAAGGAGTGGCACAAGGAGATGCTTCACGACTGGACTCCACGCGACCAGATGCATCCAAAACCGGGTAAATTCGCCTATGGCTATATGTGGTGGTTGTTCAAGCGCGGTCGTTCGGAGTTGAAGGGCGCATATCAGGCAAGTGGTGCTATGGGACAGAAGATTACAATCATTCCTGAATTGGATATGGTTATTGCACACAAGACTGATGCGGTCTATGGCCGTAAAACTAAGGGCTCGCTTATCACCAAGTTGATGAATAAGATTATCGATGCAAGAATCAAGGAGTAGTCATTAGTTAATCACAAATTAGGAGCTGAGATTTTATCTCGGCTCCTATTTTTTTAACAGTTATTTTTCTCAAATTTTTATTATATTTGTTGTAAGACAGCCACTCTGCATTCTGCATCTCTCTTCTCTTTGGCACAGCAATTGCATCGCTATCCCTCGAAATTATAAATTCTTTCTGCAAAATGAAAAGTATCAAAGGAACTCGCACCGAGCAAAATCTACTCAAAGCATTCGCCGGAGAGTCGCAAGCTCGCAACCGCTACACATTTTTTGCCAAGCGCGCACGCAAGGAGGGATACGAGCAGATTGCTGCCGTATTTGACGAGACAGCCGCACAGGAGCAAGAGCACGCCGAGGTATTCTTCAAATTTCTCGAAGGAGGCAAGGCCGAGATATCCGAGGCTACATATCCTGCGGGGCGCATAGGCTCGACATCCGAGAACCTCTTAGCCGCAGCCGAGGGTGAACGCGAGGAGTGGGATGTACTCTACCCCACTTTTGCAACCATAGCCGAGGAGGAGGGTTTTCCCGAAATAGCATACGCCTTTCGTATGGTATCGAGCGTGGAGGTGGAGCACGAAAATCGTTATCTCAAACTACTCTCTCGCATAACCGACGGCAACTTCTTCCACCGCGACAACGAGATATGGTGGCAGTGTCGCAACTGCGGTTTTGTTTGCAAGGCAAAAGATGCGCCACGCATCTGCCCTACCTGCCAACACAAACAATCCTACTTCGAGCCAAAACGAGAAAACTACTAACAGAAGTGGTGTGCTCGTCAATTTAGAGCACACCACCTTTGTTGGATATGTATAACAACAACTTATCTAATAGCAAACTTACCTTGTAACTTGGCATTAGAGTCTGCGCCTACCCATACAAGGAAGTCACCCGAATCCGCCCTAACCTTCAAATCACTATGGCAATAGGCCAAGTCCGAAGTTGGGATTTTGAACTCCACAATCTTCGACTCGCCTGCTGCAAGCGATACGCGTTCAAATCCCTTCAACTCGCGTACAGGGCGTGTAGTCTCTGCCACGAGGTCGCGCACATACAACTGCACAACATCCTCGCCTGCACACTGGCCAGTATTGGAAATCTTCACTCTAACCTTCACCGTACCACCCATCGACACATTCGGTGTAACCACCTTCAAATCGGAATATTCGAACTCGGTATAGCTCAATCCATAGCCAAATGGGAAAAGAGGCTCATTTGGTGCATCGGTATAGCGCGAAAGATATTTGCTATTATGTTGAGGACTCTTGCGTGGGCGACCCGTCATCTTCATATTGTAGTGCAACGGCAATTGTCCTACGCAATATGGGAACGAAATTGAAAGGTGTCCCGAAGGATTCTTATCGCCCGACACCAAGTCCGCCACAGCTGGTCCCTCCATAGTTCCACCGTGCCAAGTGAGGAGCACGGCATCGGCCTTCTCTACCTCGTTGCGGATATCCATTGCACGCCCCGTACCAAGCAGAACGACAATCTTTTTGCCCGTACCCTTCAAGGCATCAAGCAGAGCTTGCTGCGGAGCAGGAAGTGAAATATCGGTAAGCGAAGTGGCCTCGCCACTCTCCTTATGGCTCAAACCCACCGAGAGCAACACGACATCTGCATTTTCGGCCACACGCAAAGCCTCCTCGATACCACCCTCTATCGCATTACGGAAATCACAACCCTTAGCATAGAAGATATTATCCTTGCCAAAGCGAGCCTCCAAGCCTTCTCGAATTGTTACCGAGCGTTTAGCCTCGCCAAAACCTCGCCACGAGCCGAGTTGCGAGCGTGCATTATCCGCCAAGGGGCCAACAAGAGCAATCTTCACACCCTCTTTAAGCGGCAAGACGCCATTGTTCGAGAGCAACACCATCGACTTAGCAGCCAGCTCACGAGCAAACTCCAAGTTTTCGGCGCGATAGATTACCTCGCTCTTATTCTGCGAGCCATACTTGTATGGGTTATCGAACAGGCCAAGCTGATACTTTACAGCCAACACCTCGCGACAGAGTTGGTTGATGGTCTTTTCCGACACCTCGCCCTCCTCGACTAACGCCTCGCCATACTTTATATAGTCGCCATAGACCATATCCATATTGAGGTGAGCATTCATCGCCTGACGCGCAGCATCCTTGCCATTTGCAGCAGTGCCGTGTGCCACCATCTCGTGTACAGCATTCCAATCCGACACCACAAATCCTTTGAAGCCCAACTCTCCACGAAGAAGGTCGTGCAAAATCCACCTATTACCCGATGCAGGCACACCCTCGAAGTCGTTGAATGACGACATTGCTGTAACAGCACCCGCCTCAACCGCAGCACGATATGGTGGCAGATAGCGGTCGATAAGCATAAACCTCGACATATCAACAGTATGATAGTCGCGACCTGCCTGCGGCGCGCCATAGGCTGCAAAGTGCTTTACGCAAGCAGCAATGGTGTTGTCAGCCGAGAGGTCTTTACCCTGATAACCGCGCACCATTGCAGCCGAAATCTTTGCTCCGAGGTATGGGTCTTCGCCTGAGCCCTCCGACACACGCCCCCAGCGTGAGTCGGCCGAGATGTCGCACATTGGCGAAAATGTCCAATGTATGCCTATTGCCGCAGTCTCGGCGGCAGCAATCCTTGCGGAACGCTCTATCGCCTCAATATCCCAACTACACGACATAGCGAGGTTTTCGGGAAATATAATTCGACAGCCATGGATAATATCAAAACCAAATATAAGCGGAATACCCAAACGGCTCTCCTTGACAGCCATACGCTGCAACTCGTGCATTCGCTTAGTGGAGCGTATATTCAAGAATGAGCCAACAAGGCCTTGGCGGATAGACTCCTCGATATTTTCGACTCCGCCATCGGGGCCTGTAACCACACCCTTCTTAGGCACAAACTGTTGTAGCTGACCTATCTTCTCTCGTAGAGTCATCTTCTTAATCAATTTGTCGGCGAACTTGTAGGCTTCACTCTCCTTCGGAGCAGACTTCTCGGCAGCCGACAAACTCGGCATCGACACCATCAACGCGAATAGCGCAAATAAAAATCTCTTCATCTCTTTAAAATTCACAATAAAGGCTGTCTGATTAAATTACAGAGCAGCCTTTATTATTGGATTAATTTTGTATTATTCTCTATTTAGCATCCTGCCAAACCAACGCCGAAGCACCGAGGATAGCCGCATTCTTATTCTGTAACTCGCTTGGCAACACCTTCACCTTGTTCTTGAAGGCGGCCAACATATTCTCCTCCATATACCACTTGATAGGGTCGAAAATAAGGTTTCCAGCCTTTGCCAAACCTCCGAATACAAATACAGCCTCAGGTGAGGTAATGGTTACAGCATCTGCCAAGGCGTAGCCGAGCTTCTGACCAGTAAGACGGTATGCCTCCTTAGCGATAGGGTCGCCCTTAGCAGCGAGCTGCGAGAGCATAGCCGAATCGACCTGACTAAATGTAAGTTCACGGAGTGGCGATGGGTCATTCATCACAGCCAACAACTCGAATGCGGTACGCTTAATTCCGATAGCCGATGCGTAAGCTTCGAGACAGCCCTTGCGACCGCAACCGCACTCACGACCTCCGCGCTCTACGATAACATGACCGAACTCGCCAGCAAAGCCATCGTGACCGTAAATCATCTCGCCATTTGCCACAAAGCCAGAGCCAACACCAGTGCCGAGTGTTACCATTATAAAGTCCTTCATACCCTTTGCACCTCCATATACCATCTCGCCGATAGTTGCTGCGTTAGCATCGTTGGTGATATAGACCGGAACATTTCCAAAGTATGCGCCCAAATCCTTGGCGAAGTTGAAGTTACGCTCCTCCTCTTTACCCTCGTCAGGAGTCGAGTACTTCCATAAGTTTGCAGGCATCTCGACTGTACCCTTGTAGTAGTTGGCATTTGGTGCGCCAACACCAATACCGACCAAGTCGAAGTCGAAATTCACACTATCCATCAATGCCTTCATTGCATCAGCAAGGTCTTTGATATAGCGAGGATAGTCGCTAAACTTAGGATACGCCTTAGTCGAAATTACCGACTCAGCAAAGATATCGCCCTTTTCATCCACGAGTCCGAAGGCGGTATTAATACCACCAATATCAATTCCAAAAACAAGTTTTTTCATAACCTTAAAAGTAATTTTAGTTTAATATTTGCTCAAAGTTACACACAAATTTCGAGATTGCAAAATTTTTATCAACATAGTCTCCAAATAAGGATTTTTAGCTTTTTTTTTATATATTTGCGGATAAATACAAATATTGGTATGAGATTGTACTCAAATAGAGAATTACTCGCACTCTTCGAGCAGCACATTGCAGAGATGCCTATGCCCGAAGAGCCACAACACTTGTATGCCCCCATCAAGTATGGTTTGGAGGAGGGCGGAAAGCGCATACGACCTACACTACTAATGCTCACTTACAACCTCTATGCCGAGGATATCGAGCGCGCAGTCGTACCAGCTATGGCGGTGGAGATATTTCACAACTTCACCCTGCTGCACGACGATATTATGGACAATGCCGCCGTGCGTCGTGGTCGCCCTTCGGTACCTGCAAAATGGGGCGACAATATCGCTATACTATCGGGTGATGCGATGTTGATTTTGGCATACACCTATCTGCAACGCACGCGCTCGGAGAGGTTATCGCAGATATTCGAGCAGTTCAACAAGATGGCAGCCGAGGTGTGCGAAGGTCAGCAGTTCGATATGGACTTCGAGACACAACAGAGCGTTTCTGTCGAGGAGTATATGCGAATGATTGAGCTGAAAACGGCAGCCCTGCTTGCTGGCTCGGCAGAGATAGGTGCCATATTGGCAGGCGCATCTGACAATGATTGCAGCAACCTCTACGACTTCGCACGCGAAATTGGCTTGGCGTTTCAGTTGCAAGACGACCTGCTCGATAGCTATGGCGACGAGCAACTCGGCAAGAAGATTGGTGGCGATATCTTGGAGGGCAAGAAGACAATTCTTATGATTGAGGCCTTCTCGCGTGCCAACGAGGAGCAGTGCGAGGTGTTGCGCACAACGCATCTGCGCAAGGATTTGAGCGATACCGAGAAGATAGACACAATCAAGAGGTTGTACGACGAGTTGGGTGTTCCGGAGAGGGTAGAGCAGCAGATAGCGCAGAAATTTCAGAAGGCACTCTCCATTCTCGACACCCTCGAAGCTCCGCAGGAGCGCACCGCAGAGTTACGCAACTATGCCGAAAATCTCGTAGGAAGAAAGAGTTGATATGAAACGCACAGATATAGAAATAATGGCCCCTGTGGGGTGTTACGAATCGCTCCATGCAGCGATAAATGCCGGAGCTAACTCGGTATATTTCGGCATTGGTCGCTTGAATATGCGCTCCGCCTCGGCGGCGAATTTTTCCGAAGCCGATATGGAGCAGATTGTAGAGATTGCCCATAAGGCGGGGGTTAAGACCTACCTTACGGTCAATACAATCATCTATGATGACGAGATGCAGGCGATGTACGAAGTTGTCGATAAGGCGAAGGCGGTGGGTGTAGATGCCATTATCGCCTCGGACTTGGCGGTTATAACCTACGCCTACCACGCAGGCGTTGAGGTGCATATCTCCACGCAGTGCAACATCTCCAACTCGGAGGCCGTAAAGTTCTTCTCGCAGTGGGCAGATGTGGTGGTTTTGGCGCGCGAATTGTCGTTGGAGCAGATTGCCGAGGTGCATCGCGCCATTGTCGAGCAGGATATTCGCGGACCGAAGGGCGAATTGGTCGAGATAGAGATGTTTGCACACGGCGCGTTGTGTATGTCTATTTCGGGCAAGTGTTACCTAAGCGAACACGAAACCGCCTGCTCAGCCAATCGCGGTGCGTGCCGTCAAATTTGCAGAAGAAAATACACTATCCAAGACAAGGATACGGGCGAGATGCTCGATATTGATGGCCGCTACATTCTTTCGCCAAAGGATTTGTGTACGGTCGATTTCCTCGACCAATTTATCGCTGCGGGAGTTCGAGTGTTGAAAATCGAAGGTCGTGCGCGTGGCGGTGAGTATGTCAAGCGCGTGGTCGAAGCCTACGACAAGGCGTTGCGCCTTATCGAGAGTGGTGAATACACTCGCGAAAATGCCGAGCAACTGAAAGAGGGGTTGTTGCGAGTCTTTAACCGAGGCTTTTGGGGTGGTTACTACGCCCACAAGCGCATTGTCGAACACACCAACGCCTACGGCTCGTCGGCAACACATCGCAAAGAGTATGTCGGCAAAATCACCAACTATTTTAAAAATATCGGTGTTGCAGAACTCACCGTCGAGGCCTCTACCCTATCGGCTGGCGACGACATTTTGATTATGGGCGAAACAACGGGCGTTGTAGAGCAGAAGGCGGAGGGCATACTCCTTGCCGACAAGGTCGTAGAGGGCGTTAAGCAGGGCGATGTCTGCTCCTTCAAAACCGTCGAGTTGGTACGCCGCGGCGACAAATTATACAAAGAAGTAAAGAGATAAACCGAAAAAACTATATACGACTATGTTTAGTGCAGATACTTACAGAAGCAGACGCGCAGAGTTGCGCAAGCGTATTGGCAACGGATTGATTTTAATTCCGGGAAACACCTTCTCGCCAAACAACTATCCTAATAATGCCTACTATTTTCGTCAGGATTCGACCTTCCTCTACTACTTCGGTTTGAACTTGCCGACCTTGATGGCTGTAATCGACACGGAGTCGAGCGAGGAGATGCTCTTTGGCGATGATTTTACAGTTGAAGATATTATCTGGACAGGCCCGCAGCCACGCCTCGTAGAGTTGGGCGCACAGGTTGGCGTATCGAATTGCCAACCGTTGAAGGCTCTCGATGGCGTTATTGCAACAGCAATGAAGCTGGGCAGAAAAATCCACTACCTGCCACCATATCGTGGCGAGAGCAAGATTGAACTTTCGCGCCTTCTCGGCCTGCCTATTTCGGAGTTGTACGCTCACAAATCGGTCGATTTGATGTTTGCCGTAGCAGAGATGCGAGAGGTGAAGTCCGCCGAGGAGATTGAGGCTATGGAGCGCGCATTCCAACTCGGCTACGCGATGCACACAACAGCTATGAAGATGTGTCGGGCAGGTGTTGTCGAGCGTGAGATTGCAGGTGCAATGGAGGGTGTTGCCAAGGCACAAGGTCTTGGCGTGTCGTTCCCAAGTATCGTGTCGCAGCATGGCGAGACTCTGCACAACCTAAACTGCGACGGTGTCTTGGAGAATGGCCGTTTGTTGTTGGTTGATGCAGGTGCTGAGTCGGTGGAGAACTACTGCTCCGACCATACTCGAACATATCCCGTTTCGGGCAAATTCACAGATAAGCAACGCGAGATTTACGAGATAGTGCTGCGCGCACACGACGAAGCACCGCAGAATATGCGCACAGGAGCGATGTATATGGAGGAGGTGCACAAGAGGGCTCTGCTCTCGTTGGCAGAGGGTTTGCACGATGTAGGCTTGATTTCGGGCGCACCACAAGATGCTGTCGAGGCGGGAGCAATGTACTTGTTTATGCCTCACGGACTTTCGCACGGTTTAGGTATGGATGTTCACGACTGCGAGGCTATGGGAGAGCGCAGTTACGACTTCTCGGAGTTGAAGGAGCGCGCTGTTGCATCGGGCACTTGCGTCTATCGTGCCGCTTGGAAGTTGCGTGAGGGTACGGTTATGAGCAACGAGCCGGGCATCTACTTTATCCCAGCCCTGATTGACAAGTCGAAGGCTGAGGGGCTCTATAAAGGTATTGTAAACTACGACCGTTTGGAGGAGTATCGCGACTTTGGCGGTATCCGCATCGAAGATGATATAGTCGTAACCAATGAGGGTGGCCGCGTAATTGGCGACAAGCATATCCCATCGTCGGTCGAGGAGCTTGAAGCGGTAGTTGGCAAGTAGTATGATTCTTCTCTTCCCTACCGAGTTAGAGGCTGCGCGTTTGCGTGAGTTGCGCCCCGACCTCGATATTCGCATCTGCGGTATCGGAGCTGTCGAGACGGCAACCGAGGTGGCGCGTATTCTCCGCACCGAGCGCAAGCCGTTGCTGCTGTGTGGCATTGCAGGTGCCTACGACCGCAATTTGCAAAAGGGTGATGTCGTAGCCGTTACCGAGGAGCGATTTGCCTATCTATCAACGGGATACAATCGTTCATACCTCGCCACAATGGTAGTGGAAAATTTGCCTATGGTGCGTAGCAACACCGTATCGCACTGCTCGATGGTGGCCGATGGTGCCGAAATCGAAAATATGGAGGGTGCAGCACTCTTTGCTATGGCACAGGCCGAGAGGGTGCGTTGTGGCGAGATTAGAGCCATATCCAACTATGTCGGCGAGGAGCGCAAGGAGTGGAATATCGAACTTGCACTCGAAAATCTCACCGAAACAATTTTAAATCTCGACTTAGATTGTATCTGATGAAACAGTTATCGCTCCATATCTCACCCTGTCCGAATGACACCTTCGCCTTCGATGCGATTATAAACAATCGTATTGAGCACGATTTTGACCTTGCGGTTGAGTATCACGATATCGAGGAGCTGAACGAGGGCGTATTGCGTGGCGAGCCCGATATCTCAAAGATTAGCTATGCAGTCTATCCCCTTGTGGCTGACCGATATAGACTACTCGACAGCGGCTCGGCACTTGGTCGTGGCAATGGACAGCTTCTCGTGCGTCGCAAAGGCGAAACGGGCAAAATACGCAGCGTTGCCTCTCCCGGTAAAAACACTACGGCCAACGCCTTGCTGATGCGCTATTTCCCTGATGTTAAAGAGGTTAAGCAGATGCTCTTCTCGGATATTGCCGCGGCAGTCGAGCGAGGCGATGTAGATGCAGGAGTCCTAATTCACGAGGGGCGATTTGTCTACGAGAGGCGCAATCTCGAACTCGTTGCCGACCTCGGAAAATTGTGGGAAAACGAGACAAATATGCCTTTACCACTTGGAGCAATTATCGTTAAACGAGAAATTAATGAAAACATAATATCGAAATTCGATAATCTACTCTCAAAAAGCGTTCGTTTTGCCCTCGACAATCCGCTTTTGTCGCGCGAATTCGTAAAGGAGCACGCCCAAGAGTTGGAGGATGATGTCATCGACAAGCACATCGCGCTATTTGTGAACGACTACACCATCTCGCTTGGCGAGGAGGGGCGCAAAGCGGTGGAACTATTATTGAAATAACAGAGATTATCAACAAAATAATAAAAATGAAAAAACTACTATTACTTATGGGACTTTTATCACTTTTTGGTTGTGGAAATAACACCCCAACATACCCACAAGACAAGGTTACAGCCAAGGATGGCTCGGAGATTACATTTACATTTTTCGCGCACGCATCATTAGCTATTGAGCACAACGGCAAGCACATCTACATAGACCCTGTGGGCGACTTCGCGTGGGAGAAGATGCCAAAGGCCGATGCGATACTTGTTACCCACTCGCACTACGACCATTTCGAACTCTCGACAATCGAGAAGATTGCAGGCGAGAGGTGCGCTATATTGTGCGACAAGACCTCGGCCGCAGCCTTCGAGCACGACTGCACCACTATGCTACCGGGTAGCGTAGCCGAGCCTTTCGAGGGGCTGTCGGTGCGTGCCGTTCCAGCCTACAACATCAGCGAGGGACACACCGACTTTCATCCAAAGTCGCGCGAGGATTGCGGCTACATCTTAACACTTGGTGGCACCACAATATATATCGCAGGCGATACTGAGGATAACGAAGATTTACTCTCGCTACAAGGCATAGATATCGCTTTTCTCCCTGTAAACCAACCATATACTATGACCGTAGAGCAGGCTGTTCGCGCCGTCAAAGCCATAAAGCCATCTATTTTCTACCCATACCACTACGGACAAGTTGAGGAGAAGACCGATATCGAAGCATTGACAAAGGCTCTCGATGGAGTCTGCGATGTACGCATATTCCCAATGGAGTAGACAATACATAATATACATAAGGTATATATAGTGGTTTTCCAATAAAGTCGGAAAACCACTTTTTTTTACAAAACTTTTCACAAAAAAGATATTCATTTTTCATTTTTTTGTATCTTTGCAACGAGATAGCAAAGTGCGGAGGCAAAATCCCTCCCCCGAAAAATTCGGGGGGGGGGATTTTGGGGTTTTAAGTAGCTGATTACCAAGTACTTAAAGCCGTTTACATAAAGCGTTGCTTTAATTGAGAATTGAGAATTAAGAATTAAGAATTAAAAAAGCAAAAAGCGCTCCCCATAAAGCGAACGAGGTGAGCGCCGCCATCAAGGGCTTAAAGCCCGTCGCCATAAAGCAGTCGCAGACTGCGCCGCCATAATAGTTGCGCCGCGAAAACGCTCGGAGTCCGCAAAGCAGAAAACAAAAAACTTTTTAAAGTATCAATAAACACTATTTTTAACTAAACTAAAACAACAATGAAAAAAATTTACAAGATTTTCATGGCAGTTGCAGCGGTTGCAGGCGTAACAGCTTGTACCACAGATGCAACTGAGGACCTCGGAGTAAATCTCAACGAAGGTCAGACAACTCTCACATTGTCGCTTGACGACACCCGTACTCAGCTCGGCGAAAAGGCTGACGGCGTCTACCCTCTCACTTGGGCTGCGGGCGATGTTATTTCGGTAAATGGCTCGGTATCAAATGCTCTTGCAGAAGATGAGGCTGGCGCAACAACCGCAACATTTAACTTCGAAAAAGGCTTTGGTAGTGCGCCTTATTTCATTGCTTACCCTGCAACTTCGACTAACAATCAGGTTGTTTTTGCGGCTGAGCAAACACATGTAAGCAGCACCACTTTCGGCAATGGTGCAGCTGTAATGTATGGCTACGCAACTGACCTTAGCAGCGTTAAGCTCAACCACTTGACTGGCGTATTGAAGATTGGCGTCGTTAGCGGAACAGCTGAGCCTGCATATATCAAGGAGGTGCGTATCTCGACCGTAGACCGCAAGCCTATCGCAGGTGCGTTCAATGTTGATGCAGAGGGCAAACTCACTGCAACTGAGGGAGCAACCGAGGTTATTACCTACAAGGCAGCAGACGATGCAAGTATCATAGCACCAATGGGCACAGCAACAAGCGAAAATCCTAACTATATCTATGTAGTAGTTCCTGCTGGCACTTACGGTGAGTTGTTTGTAACTTTGGAGAGCGCAGATGGTGTGATGTACAAGACCATCACAACCGACAGCACTAAGCCGATTAATGCAGGCGCAGTTCGCGAGTTCTCGAACAACATCGAGTTTGTTCCAACTGACGAGGCTGAGGTATTTGTAATCTCTAATTATGGTGATTTGTGTGATTACAAGGAGGCTGTTGAGAAGGGCTCAACTCTTGGCGCTGTTTTGGTAAATGATATTGAACTTCCTGCTAAGGGCGATGTGTTAATTGGCCAAGATTGGGCTTCAATCAACGCTCCTGAGTACGCTGCCGAGTTCAATGGTAATGGCTACGCTATCAAGGGTTTGTATGCTCCATTGTTCGACACCGTAGCAGCTACTATCAAGGGTGTGCACTTGAAGGATGTAAAGATTGCGAAGGAGTACGCTTCGGCAAACACCGGTGCTTTGGTTAATACCTACACAGGTACAAGCATTACCCACTGCTCGGCTGAGGGAACAATTACTCTTACACGAGCAAATAGTGTTGTAAACAAGATTGGCGGTTTGGTTGGTACGGTATCGAACTTCACAACTGACTGGGAGATTAGCGACTGCGTAAACAACTGTGCTATCACTGTGGCTTTGACCAAAGACGAAACATCGCAGACAACTTTCGTTGGAGGTATTATGGGTGATTACTATATTGCTGCTGAGGATGCTGCTGCCACAACAGTAACCCTCTCAAACAATACAAATAATAGCGCAATCAGCTTAACCGGTGAAACTGGTGCGATTGTTGGCGTAAGCGGTATCGCAGCTCGCTTGTACAGTTGTAACCTTGTACTTACCGATTGTGCAAATATCGGTAGCGTATCTGCGGAGCTTAGCGCTTCTATCGAGTTCCATGTATCTGGTATTGTAGGAAGATATGTTGCTGGTTACAATTTAACGGCAACAAATTGCTACAACTCTGGTAAGATTAGTGCTAATATTACAGCCGCTAACACTACCACTGCATACTCTTCGGCAGGTGGATGCTTCGGCTATTTAGCTAATTCAGCAGGAGGTCTCTTGACTATCAACAATTGCGATAATAGCGCCAATATCGAGGTTGAAGCAACTACTTCGATAGCAAACCAGCTCCATATCGGTGGCCTTGCAGGCTGTCTCTATTCTATTATGGATGTGCAAAACTGCGAAAATACAGGAGAGAAGGTATTGTTTAATGGCCAAGGCTTATCTCATCGTTTCAACTTAGGTGGTTTGGCTGGTCGTGTCGCTTTGAATAATAGTAGCGATACAACCAATGAAAATGGTCTGAATGTCATTAACTTCAAAACTTGTACAAATGCAGCCGATGTCTCTATGACAGATGGTGGAACAATATCCCACCAAGTCTTTGTTGGAGGTGTTATAGCATCTAGTTATGCTTTGTCTACTCAGCGTGCAACATTTACCTATGACGATTTGGATAATAATGGAAATATTACGGTAAGTTCTAAGGATTGGACATACACGGGAGATAAAAGTAGTGGCGATGCATTGGATGTTCCAAGATTGATGGTAGGAGGTGTTCTCGGTACAGATTGGATTGACGATTCATCATCAACAGGTTCAAATTACAGTTCTTTCTGTATTACTAATTGTAACAATGGTGACGAGAAGAGCGTAAATACCAAGAAAATTTTGATTACAGGCGAGAAAAACTACTCTGTATCGGTCGGAGGTATTGTAGGTGTTCGTTCGTATGGTACTCCTAAGAGCAACGCGACTACATATCCATCAAAGATAGATGGTTGCAAGAACTATATGACCATCGAGCATAGTGCTACTACCACTTGTCAGGATAATCTCTATCTTGGTGGAATCTGCGGTATGGCTTCGCATGTTCAACGATATCAACGAGTATGCTTCCACAACTCTACCAACTATGGCAATATCAACGCGAATGCTGCGAATGTTACAGATAATATTAGTGTGTCGGGCGTTTTGGCGGTACAAAGAAACCATCAGCAGAGAAGCGCAAGTAATGGTAGAAAGCCTGCTGGTGTAACAATGGAGAACGTTTATAATAAGGGTACTATTAATGTTGGTGGCACAACCGGCTTTACTTGCACCAATCTTCGAGTTGGTGGTCTTGTTGGCGAGGCAGAGTTATTGGCATATGCTGTGAACAATAATAATAGTTATACCGTAAATAACAATCATTATATCCTTACAGATGTAGCCAATGTCGGTAATATCAATGTATCGAATGTAACAGGTACTCGTTATATCGGTGGTGCTCTCGGACAAGATGTAAGATTAGGAGGCTCTCGCACATACACTAATTTTAAATCACATTGTACAATTACAGTGAGCGAGGGTTATAATGCTGGTATGCTTGCTGGTATGGAGCCTACAGGTAGTGTTAAATTCTCGAATTGTGAGGTAGGTGGTACCTTGGTTAAGGGTGCAACATCTACACTTATCGATGCTGCAAATGTTACACAGTATAGCTTTGGTGCTACTACTGCACCAAACGCTTTGTATGCAAGCGTAACATTCTTGGCAACACAACCAGTAGTGGAGTAATTAAAAATTAGAGAAATTAAGGAATTTAGGAAGATTATGAAGAAATTATTTTATACTGCGCCTGAGGTTATGGCGTATGAGGTGGTAGCTGAGCGTGGCTATCAAGCGAGCGCATCGTTCGGCTTGGATGGCTTCGGCACAGAGACCGACACAACAGAGTGGTAACATTCTTTTCATCAAGTTGTTGGAAGGGGCTTGCGTAGTGATGCGCGAGCTCCTTTTTTTGGGGCCAAAAGGCCCCAAAAAGAATTAAGAATTAAGAATTGAGAATTAAGAATTAAAAATTAAAAATTCCTTTAATTGTCAATTGTCAATTCGTCAATTGTCAATTAAAAAACTGCTCACTAAACAAAAAAGAGCGTGTCTAAACTTGTTAGACACGCTCTTGCGTATTAGTATTATACTAAGCTTAGTCAGAAAGCGATACTCGCTTGAATGCAAGCACCTTAGCCTCTGCATCAGCTGCCTTGATAACATCCTTAACAGGAGTCTTACCATCGCCCATCTGATAGCCCTGCTCTTCGAGAGTGTTCTCTTTGAGGAACTTCTGAACACGGCCCTTAGCGATGTTCTCAATCATCTGCATATTGAGGTTTGCTGCCTTAGCCTCGCCTACGGTCTTGATAATCTCGCGAGCCTGCGCTGCCTGCTCTGCGGTAATCCAACCCTTCGACTGGTTCGACTCGATGTGGTCCTCGCTATCAACATGTGCAGGGTTGATACCTGCCTTGGTGAGAGCTGCGTTAATCTCCTTCTGCACGAGCTCATCCTTAGTCTTCTCAACTGCGGTCTTGAACTCTGCATCGAGTACGCTCTGCTCAACATTTGCTGCCGATACAGCTACCGGATTCATCGAAGCAACCTGCATTGCTACACCCTTAGCAACCTGTGCGTCAAGCTCCTTGTTGAAGCCTACAACAGCAGCAAGCTTGCCGGTGATAACATGCATATAAGCCGAAATAAATGGTGCCTCGATAGCCTCGTAACCTGCAACAACATGCTTCTCGCCTGTCTGTCCAGTCAACTCGGTAACAGCAGCCTCAACAGTACGACCATCTGCAAGTGTGCAAGCCATAAGAGCCTCCTTATCAGCAGGGAAGTGAGTGAGAGCTGCATCTGCAATCGCCTGAGCAAGTGCCTGGAAGTCAGCGTTCTTAGCAACGAAGTCGGTCTCGCAACCGAGGCCTACTACGATAGCCTTACCGCCCTGAACCTTTGCAATAACGGCACCCTCCGAGGTCTCACGGTCAGCACGCTTAGCAGCTACGAGCTTACCCTTCTCCTTGATAATCTCCTTAGCGCGGTCGAAGTCGCCATCCGACTCAACAAGAGCCTTCTTGCAATCCATCATACCTGCACCAGTCATCTTACGCAACTTCATTACATCAGCTGCCTTAATCTCTATTGCCATAGTTTTCTCTGGTTTTCTTTTTGTTAATAATTAAGCCTCTGCCTGAGCCTCCTCAGCAGGAGCCTCAACAGCTGCTACTACCTCTGCTGCAACTGCCTCCTCTGCATCAACCGAAGCCTTTACGCTCTTCTTGATACGAGTCTTAGCAGGTTTCTTTGCAGGAGCCTCTGTGTTAGCCTCAGCCTCAACAGCCTCCTTCTCTCTCTCAAGCTTGCGCTCCTCTGCGCCCTCAGCGATAGCAGCACATACTGTATCGAGAATCAAAGCGATTGACTTTGTTGCATCGTCATTTGCTGGGATTACATAATCAATGTCGGTTGGATCACAACAAGTATCTACCATTGCAAATACCGGAATATTCAAACGCTTTGCCTCCTTAACGGCATTCTGCTCCTTCTGCACATCGATAACGAACAATGCAGCAGGAAGGCGAGTAAGGTCAGCGATAGAACCGAGGTTCTTCTCCAATTTTGCACGCTGACGCGAAATCTGTAACTTCTCTCGCTTAGAGAAGTTCTCGAAAAGACCGTCTGCCATCTGCTTGTCGATGGTTGCCATCTTCTTGACAGCACGGCGTATAGTTGGGAAGTTTGTAAGCATACCGCCAGCCCAACGCTCTGTTACATAAGGCATTCCTACGGCTGCTACCTTTTCGGCAACAATCTCCTTTGCTTGTTTCTTGGTTGCAACAAACAACACACGACGACCACTCTTTGCGATGTTTTTGAGTGCTGCTGCTGCCTCATCCAACTTCACTACTGTCTTGTGAAGGTCGATGATATGGATGCCGTTCTTCTCCATAAAGATATATGGAGCCATTTTAGGATTCCACTTGCGCTTCAAGTGACCGAAATGAACGCCAGCCTCCAATAATGTATTAAAATCTGTTCTAGACATTTTAGTTTCTTTTTTTTGTAATTTTAATTTCTCTTTTCTTCAACTCTCGCGGTAGTGACCTTGTCAATCCGAAGAGTTTTCCGCGACAGGGCAAGTAGCAAAGTAGCACTTTTTTCTGACCATCAGCTATTAGCCATTGGCCATTAGCTCTATATAATAATATAAGTATAAGTGGTCTTGCTGACTTTCGTAAACCCTTGTCGTGCTTTGCCGATTTGTTAGTCTGCTTGCGAAATAAAAATTAACGCTTGCTGAACTGGAACTTACGACGTGCACCAGGCTGTCCCGGCTTCTTACGCTCAACCTCACGGGCGTCACGAGTAAGGAATCCGTTCTTCTTCAAAACAGGACGATACTCTGCGTTAATCTCGCACAATGCGCGAGCGATACCCATACGAGCGGCCTCTGCCTGACCCTTGATACCACCACCTACGAGGTTTACAACAACATCGTAAGCCTCAGCAGTCTCGGTTACGAGCAATGGCTGCTTAACCTCGTACTGCAAGATGTTCAATGGGAAATAGACATCAAGAGCCTTGTGGTTGATTGTAATGTTACCAGTTCCCGGCTTCACGAATACGCGAGCTACAGCTGCCTTACGGCGACCAACTGTGTTTACAACTTCCATAATTCTTACTTAATCTCGTTTAACTTAATTTGCTTTGGGTTCTGAGCTGCGTGCGGATGCTCTGCACCAGCATAAACCTTCAAGTTTTTGATAATAGCCTCTCCAAGACGGTTCTTTGGCAACATACCACGAACTGCCTCTTCGATTACGAACTCAGGTTTCTTTGCCAAATATAAGGCAGGAGTAGCGAAACGCTGACCACCCGGATAGCCGGTGTGGCGGACATAGACCTTGTCGGTCAACTTCTTACCTGTGAGCTTCACCTTCTCGGCGTTGATAACGATAACATTGTCACCGCAATCAACATGAGGGGTGTAGCCCGGCTTGTTCTTACCGCAGAGAATCTTTGCAATCTGCGATGCCAAGCGGCCCAATACCTCGTTAGTAGCGTCGATGACAACCCACTCCTTGTTGACTGTCGCTGCATTCAACGAGATAGTTTTGTAACTTAATGAATCCATCTAATACTTGTTAAAAAAGTTTGTAATCCAACCTCGCACTTTGCGAGTGCGCAAAGGTACGAATAATTTTTTGAATAAACCAACTTTTTATAAAATAAAAATCATAAGGCTTTTAGCCATTGGCATTTGGTTGATTGGAACTCCTACCCTTGTCAAGGCGCAAGTTTTACTGGGGGTTACTGGGGGCGGGCGTTCCGCCCTTTACTGGGGGCGCACCTGCGGTGCTTTACTGGGGAGCGCGGAGAGTTAAAGCTGTTTTAAACTAATCCCCAAATAGTAAAATTGATTTTAAGTAGATGAGAGCAAGGCGCACAAGAAGCCCACTGCGCAGCATAATTTCCAAATAGTAAAATTGATTTTAAGGAGGCAAATACAAGGCGCACAAGAAACCCACTGCGCAGCATAGTAAACCTATGTGAGCAAGTGGGTTATCGCAGTGCAACGCAGTAGTTGCCCCTTAAAATCGATTTTTACAGGGCTTGGGAGATATTGATAATGTAATCCCCCATTCGCTCTATCTCGGAGATAAGGTCGATGTAATATACTGACGAAGTATAACTCTCCTTGCCCTCCTCGATATTGCGAACCTCCTCCTCGCGAAGACGATTGCGCATATCATTGAGTTCGACCTCCGCCTCGACAGCAAGTTTAACATCAGGCTTACCATCAAAGCCCTTTTCGAGATTGGCAATCATTACAGCATAGGCGTTATCGAGAAGTTTTAGCATTTGGTCAATCTTCTCGACACTCTTGTCGGTAAAGCGTTTGCCATGTTCATTACGGCGGGAGAGGATTCGGCTCACAGCCTCGCCGGAGTCGCCAAGGCTCTCCATCTCGCCAATAATCTTGAATAGAGCCTTCGATTGGGCGCGGGTTTTCTCGCTGATAGAGTCTTGTGGCAGGGAGTTAAGGAAGGTTGCAATTTCGTACTCAATACGGTCGGAAATCTCCTCATACTTAACGAGTTTGCCACGATAGAACTCAAAGTCCGCCTCGGTGGTGGCGTGAATTGCCGATTTGATATATCCGAGTTCGTTGCGAAGGATATTTGCGAAGTGGATAGTTTCGTTCTTCGCCTGCTCGATAGCTAACTCTGCCGTTCCCATAGGTCCAGCATCGATATATTTGAGATGTACGACATCCTCTTCCTCCTCGCTCTTCGACTTGATAGCCCAAGTTACAATCTTGGCAATCTGCGGTACAAACCAAATCAAAATGCAGGTATTGAATGTATTGAAAAGGGTGTGCAACATCGAAAGACCATAGAGTGCCGAAATCGAGGCATCTCCGCCGAGAGACTTGGTGGTATCGTGAGCAATCTCCATCGGGTTTGGATAGCCCATAGCCTCGATAATAAGTCCGACAAGCGATGTGAAAGGCTTGAAGAGAGCCAATGCCCACACAACACCGAAAACATTAAAGAGGGTATGCGCCAAAGCTGCACGCTTGGCGTTAGTATTTGCTACCGCAGCAGCTATATTTGCGGTGATTGTAGTACCGATATTCTCGCCAAGCACCATCGCAGCAGCCATTTCGAATGGCAACCAGCCGAGGTTGAGCATAATCAGGGTAAGTGCCATTGTTGCACTCGAAGATTGCAAGACAAGCGTCAGCAATGTGCCGAAAACCAAGAAGATAAGCACCGAGCCAAAGCCGAAGCCCGACCATGTTTTAATAAAGGATAGGACCTCAGGTGTTTGTTGCAAGTCGGGTACCGAGTTCTTCATCAGCGACAAGCCGAGGAACAACAACGAGAAGCCTATGATAAACTCGCTGATATTGCGGCGCTTTTCAATCTTCGAGAGGCTCAGCACAAAGCCCACAGCCATCAACGGCACGGCAAAAATCGAGATATCCGCCTTGAAACCGAGCAACGAGATAAGCCATGCCGTAATAGTAGTACCGATATTGGCACCCATAATTACGCCAATAGCCTGCTCCAACGCCAACAAACCGGCATTTACAAAGCCTACGACCATAACGGTAGTAGCACTCGACGATTGAATTACAGTGGTTATTCCCAAGCCTGTCAATACACCCTTAAAACGATTAGATGTCAGAGAGCCAAGAATTGCACGCATTCGACCTCCTGCGGTCTTCTGCAAGCCGGAACTCATCATATTCATTCCATAGAGGAACATTCCGAGAGCACCTAGCAAGGTTAGAATTTGAAGTAACATAATTAAAAGTTAGGTTGATAAATGTTTTGATTGTTATGTATTATAAGAGTGTTATTATGGATATCTACTAGTGGTATAACTTGCGTATTAAGGCTCTCCGCCCTACACTCTCCGAGCAACAAAATGGAGAGCGTTACAATCAACGATAGTATGGATACTCGACTTAACACACGACAAATATAGGAATAAAAACGGCATTATTATATATATGTATCGTGCCGAATTGTCAAATTTAACTATTTCTTAAATTTAATTTAACGATTTCTTAATATTAAAAGAAAAAAGAGCCGACACTATTATTAGCATCGGCTCTCAATTGTAGAGTTAAATATTTTTACTTCTTCAACTGCTTACGCTGCATATCGTATGCAAGCGGAGTTGCAATAAACAACGACGAGTAGGTACCCACAACAACACCAATGAGCAAGGCGAAGACAAATCCACGGATAGTCTCACCACCGAAGATGAAGATTGCCAAGAGGGTTACGAGTGTTGTACCCGAAGTGTTCAATGTACGCATCAATGTCGAGCAGAGCGCTGCATTCAAGGTCGAAACGGTATCACGCTTTGGATAGAGTGTGAGGTACTCACGGATACGGTCGAAGATAACCACGGTATCGTTGATAGAGTAACCGATAATAGTCAAGATTGCAGCGATAAATGCCTGATTAATCTCCAAGTTGAATGGCATAACCGAATAGAACATAGAGAACAATGCGATAATAATAAAGGCATCGTGTACGAGTGCGAGAGTTGCACCTGCTGCCCACTGCCACTTGCGGAAACGGAATACAATATACAAGCTGATTGCAATAAGAGCGAAGAGCAACGAGAATACTGCGCCCATAGTCATATCCTTTGCAATAGCAGGACCAATCTTATCGGCAGAAACAATACCATTAACATCGTCTTGTGTATTGCGGAAACCATCAAGGGTAATATCGTAAGTATAGAGTGACTTCAAAGCGTTGTAGAGGATAGTCTCAACCTCCTCGGTAGTAGCCTCCGAAGTATCATCGAACTTGTACTGGGTAACGATACGCATCTGGTTCTCTGCGCCATACTGCTTAACCTCCAACGAAGTAGTTGCAGCATCGCCCTCTACAAAGGCATTCTCCAAAGCACCACGAACCTGCTCTGCCGAAACATTCTGGTCGAAACGAACTACGAATGTACGACCACCGGTGAACTCAACGCCATAGTTCAAGCCGTGGAATACGAGCGAAGCAACACCTGCGAGGATTACTACACCCGAAGCGATATAAGCCCACTTACGCTTGCCGATGAAGTCGAAGTGGAAGTTCGAGAGAAGATTCTCCGACCACTTGTACGAGAACGAAATCTTGCCCCACTTTGCAACGATAGCCTCAATCAACAAACGAGTGATGAAAATCGAGCAGAACAACGAAGTCAAGATACCGATAACGAGAGTAGTTGCGAAGCCCTGAACAGGACCATTACCGAATACGAAGAGAACGATACCGGTGATGATAGTTGTCAAGTTACCGTCGATAATTGCCGAGTAAGCGTTCGAGAAACCATCCTTGATAGCAGCGTGAATACCCTTACCACCACGCAACTCCTCCTTGATACGCTCGTAGATAATCACATTGGCATCAACAGCCATACCCATTGTCAAAACGATACCTGCGATACCCGGCAAGGTCAATACTGCGCCGAACGATACGAGGCAGCCCATCAAGAGGAATACATTGGCAATCAAAGCGACATCCGATACCCAACCTGCTGTACGATAGAACAAGCCCATATAGAGGAGAACGAGTACGAACGCCAAGAGGAACGACAACATACCTGCGTTGATAGACTCCTGACCGAGCGATGGACCAACAACTGTATCCTGAATAATGCGTGCAGGTGCAGGCACCTTACCCGACTTCAAGACATTTGCCAAGTCCTGAGCCTCCTGAATAGTGAAGTCACCCGAAATCGACGAGTTACCACCCTCAATCTTGCCACGAACAACCGGTGCAGAGTATACATAGCCATCGAGAACGATAGCGATGCACTTGCCTACATTCTCGCCTGTGAGCTGTGCCCACTCGGTGATACCGTTCGAGTTCATAGCCATCGAAACCTCTGCGTTAGCACCTGTCTGAGCGTAGGTTGCACGAGCGTCAGAGATTACCGAGCCATCGAGTGGAGCCTTGCCATCAGCACGCTCAACCTTGATAGCATAGAGGAAGAACTGACCATCTGCCAACTTATCGCCCTTGATACCCCACTTGAAGCGAACATCGCTTGGGAAGCAGTCACGCACCTCAGGCAATGCGAGGTAACGATTGATTGCAACGGTGTCAGCAGCAGTAGCAGCACCGACAACAGCACCACCTGCATAGCCAGGGTTCAAGAGTGCGAGCAATGGATTGCGCTCACGCGAGAAGCGTGCAGCAGCCTCCTCAGCCTTAGCCTCCTCCGAAATCTCGGTAGCCAAAGCAGGAGCATCACTCTTTGCCTCCTCAGCCTTAGTCTCTACCTCCTTGTTTGCATCGCGATAGGCCTTAACAACCATATCGGCGCGCTGCAATGCAGGGAGCAACTCCTGACCATTGTAGGTTGTCCAGAACTCCAACGATGCAGTACCCTGCAAGAGTTTACGAACACGCTCCGGCTCCTTAACGCCCGGAAGCTCAACCAAGATACGGTTTGAGTTTGGAAGACGCTGGATATTTGGCTGAACAACGCCGAAGTGGTCGATACGGCTGCGGATAATGTTGAACGATGCAGCGAGAGCATCGTCAGTCTCCTGCTTCAACACCTTAACAACCTCATCATCAGACATTCCCGACTTGATATCCTTGCGGTCTGGGCTCACGAAGATATCAGCGAGTGGCTGACCATTCGAAGCCTTTGCATAAGCCTCAGCCAAGGTCTCGATATAGCCACCTGTACCCTGACGAAGGGCCTCGTTAGCCTCTGCGATAGCTGCAACAAAAGCAGGGTCATTCTGGCTCTCGCCTGCGAGCGACTTAACAACATCCTCAACCTGAATTTCGAGCATCACATTCATACCGCCCTTCAAGTCGAGACCGAGGTTAATCTCCTTCTCCTTGCACTGCTTGTAGGTGAACGAGGTCAAACCTACATTGTAAACTGTTTTGTTCTCGATTGAGTCGAGATAATACTGCTCCATCGAAGCCTGCTCCTCGGCAGGGAACGACTTAGCATACTCTACGGCAGCCTTCTCAACGCTACTTGTCTTCCAAGTAAACGAGAGCTGGTAGAGACAAGCCAAACCCATAAGAATGGCCACCCATTTGATTACTCCTTTGCTTTGCATTTGAGTCAAAAAATTTAATTAATTAATATTATTGTTTATTCAATTTGTTTCGTTTTGTTTCGCTCTTCCGCGTACGCACACAGCTACACATACGATATAAATCGCGCAAAGATAATAAAAATTTTTCAATAAACAATCACCTCTTTCAATTTTTATATTTAACTTTCGCCAACAAAGAGTATCTTTTGTGGTGTATTACCAATCTAAAATAGACTATCGTAGAGATGAAACTATTTATTAACCTATTAATTTTCGCATTTACAATACACTCGGTGGCCATAGCACAAACAACCACGCGCGTCGTTTGCGATGAGACTTGCAAGACCGAGTCGGGAGCAACAGCCGTCAAGGGCGATGGCTTTGCCGTTGTGTCGCCCGTAGGTCGCGGAACGGTCAAGATGATTGAGATGGCGCCTCGCCTTAACTCGCTCGATGGCAAAACGATTGCCATTGTCGGCGGTAGTTTTATGGCTCGTACTACCCACCCCGAACTAAAACGCCTCTTCGAGAAGCACTACCCTACTTGTCGTATTATTCTGCTCGATGAGATTGGCTCGGCAGGTGTTTATCCTGCGCCGGGCGTAACACGCCGTTCAAAGGAGGAGTTTCAGGAGCGTTTGCGCTCGATGCGTGTCGATGCCGTTATTTCGGGTAACTGTGGTTGCGGACTCTGCACCCCGAAGGAGGTC
The DNA here is from genome assembly GCA_015059865.1 of Rikenellaceae bacterium. Taxonomy (GTDB): domain Bacteria; phylum Bacteroidota; class Bacteroidia; order Bacteroidales; family Rikenellaceae; genus Alistipes. The sequence continues at coordinate 30,302 of SUZP01000005.1, forward strand.
GGCTCGTGCATCGCAGCCGAGTATATCGGCATTCCTGCCGTGGCTATTGCAGCACCTACATTTACCGAGCAGGTATTCTACACCTCGACCAATAATGGTGTCCCTGCTCCTCGCGTAGCAGAGTATCCGGGTGCATTTGCTTCGCACACCACCGAGGAGTTGATAAAAAACACGCGCGAGGTGTTATTTCCTCAAATCGTCAAGGCTCTGACCTCGCCAATTACCGCCGAGGAGTTGGAGCGTAGCGCAAAGAGCAACAAAGGCGATATTCGCGATGATATTTTCTACGGCACTTTGCAGGAGGTGAACAACCATTTCCAAGAGATGAATTGGTCTGATGGTCTGCCAATCGTACCGCCAACATTCGAGAAGGTTAGCGAGTTTTTGCGCTACACCGACAAGCAATGGAACGAAACGGTTGCAGTACTCCCTGTGGCACATCGCAGCACCACGGTTTGGCATGTGGCTGTAAATGGTGTTATGGCTGGTTGCAAGCCCGAATATATGCCTATACTTATCGCTATGACAAAGGCTATCGGTGCCCCTTCGTTCCGCCGTACATTGGCAAGTACCCACGCGTGGGTGCCATACTCTTGGTTGAACGGTCCCGTTGCCCGACAGCTCGGCATCGACTGCGGTCAGGGCGAGATTAACGAGGAGGCAAATGTGGCGATAGGTCGCTTTATGAGCCTTGCGCTGATGAACTTGGCTGGCTACTATATCAAGCAGAATCGTATGGGTACTTTCGGTTATCCGTTGCCTTGGTGCTTGGTTGAAGATGAGGTTGCTTGTCGTAGAATTGGCTGGAAGCCTTACCACGCACGACTCGGATATCAGATGAACGACAACACCATCACGACCTCCTCTACTCTGCTTTGGGGTAATAATATGGCACCTTCAACCACCAACCCACAGAGGATTATGGAGTTGTTGGCGTGGGATATCACCGAGCGTTGTCAGTTTGCTCTCGGTAGTGGCAAGCAATTTACTTACCGCACCATATTATTGACAGAGCCGATAGCGAAGAATTTGGCTACAAAGTATCGCACCCCATACGCACTCGAACAAGACCTTATCCGCACAGCTCGCCGTTCGCTCAAAGAGCGAGTATTCGCCAACTACTACGCCAATCCGGGCAGTAATCCTGAGGAGCGCCACCCAATTCGTAATTGGCGCGGACACCTCACTCGCACCGAAGGTGCTTCGATGACACCGACGCCCGTTTGGTACGACTCGCCCGAAGCGGAGATGATGACTATCCCTGCAATGAAGGAGGAGATGACCGCCTTTATTATCACGGGCGATTCGAGCCGCAACAAGGTACAGACAATGCCGGGTGGAGGCTTTGAGACGGTCTGCATAGAACTCCCTCACAATTGGAACAAACTGATGCAGGAGAAGGGCTATAAGCCGATTGAGGAGTACTATATCAAGTAGAATTGAGAATTGAGAATTGAGAATTGAGAATTGAGAATTAAGAATTGAGAATTGAGAATTGAAAATTGAGAGGCGCGAGGTAAGGATAGCGGCGCCAACAAGTTGGCTTTATGGCGGCGGAAGCAGAGCTTCCTTTATAGCGGCGCAGCCTGACGACTGCTTTATAGTGCGCCATAGAGGGCTGAAAGCTAGACGCCATAGAACACCGCAGGTGTGACGCCATAGAGGGCGAAGCCCAACGATATAACCCTTTTGCGCCGTGATGACGCTCGGAGTCCGCAAAACAAGAAATAAAAATCCGCCCCGAAAGGCGGATTTTTATTTCTACAACTCTTTCCGATTATGGAATAAGGTTTAATGTATAGGTCTGTGTATGGTCGCCACACTTGTAGGTAAGGGTTACCGCTATGAGTTTATCCCAATTCAAACGCTCAATCATATAACCCTCGCCCGTTGTCAGCGGAGTAAGTTTAACAAGACTCTCATCACTCGATGTAAGGGTATATTCCGATGCCGGAATCTGATACAACTTAAATGCGTTGAGCATTGCCGTAACTTCGCGACAGTAGGTAACGAAATTAAGACCACTCTTGTAACGCGAAGCGTCCCAATTAAACGAATAGTTCCTTGTGCCACCCAAATTCTCGATGTGCGTGCCGGTGGTATCATCGCTCAATCCGTGAGAGTAGAATAGACAAGGGAAGGTCTGCATATATATCCTCACATTGCCTATCTGCTGACCTTCGAGATATGGCAAAGACTCGATGTAGAAACTACCATCACTAAAGTTCTCTGAGAGGCAAACCGAAGCTGTTACATTGTCGGCCGAAACCTCATACTTCAGTGCCGTTGGCTCTTTGGCGAAGGTGATATTCCAATCAATCCAGCGCAAGTCGGCATCGGCAGGTACTACAGTCATCCCTAAATCCTTCTTAAAATCGATGACTTTGCCGTGCCAAGAGCGTGTTTCATAGAGTTCTGTTGAGTTTGCGTTATGCTCAGCAAACTTAATCGAATTAGGCAAATAACCCAAGACTTGAACAGGTACTCGGCACTCAATACCACTGCCGTCCGTAGCCTTGATAATAATCTCTGCCTCGCCCAAATCTACAGCCGTAACCTTATTGTTGGCATCAATGGTAACAACCGATGGGTTGCTACTGCTCACCTCGTAATATTTGTTGTCGGCTTCCGCCGGATAGACCGAAACACTAAGTTGTTGCACACCACCCTTTGTAAGTCTAAGAGACTCCGGCGATGCTATAATCGACTCAACCAAAACAGGTTCAAGCACCGTAATCTCATCGGTTGTCGCCGAGAATCCGCCGTCATCGGTTGTACAAGTAACGGTTACTTTGCCCGGAGCAACTGCGGTCAATTCTACGCGGACCGCATCCTGCTGTGTTCTCTTGTGTTTAACTGTCGCCACGGCAGGATTGCTACTTGTCCATACCACACCCACATCGGTTGCGTCGGCAGGATTGATAAACATCACATATTCAGATGTCCCTCCTATTTTCAACTCCTTCATTCCATAATACGAATACCACGAAATACCTGTTACAGGCACCTTCTCGGTAACCACCTTTACGGGGATAGTTGCTGTATGTCCGCCATCTGCGGTAGTTGCAGTAAGGGTTGTTTCGCCGACGGCAACAGCCGTTACAACGCCATTTGCTACTGTAGCAACCGAGGTGTTGGCAACGCTCCACTCAACCGCCTTGTTGGTAGCATTCTTTGGGAGCACGGTTGCAACAACCTTTACGCTCTCTTCAATCTCCAAGCCCACCATTGTCTTACTCAACGATACACCCGTAACAGCAACAGGCGTTGGCTCCGGATTATCCTTTTTGCAAGCAGTGAAGCACAATGCCACTGCTGCGAGTGCTAAAAGTAGATAGTTTTTCATAATTGTAATTTTTGAGTTTGTTTATAATTGAATTTTATCTGCTGACCAATTCTTTCGTTGTCATACGGCAGAGGACTCCTTGCTCCTGTCCATTGTTAATCACAATCTCATTATTGCTCTTTATATCAACCACCTCTAATGTGGTATTGTCTGCAATGACAATCCTCTTCAATACGCCTTCGGAGTTATGTTCCAAAGTATAGTCAAAACTTGCAATCTTGTAGCGCGTTCCAACTTCGACCTCAGGATTGGTTGTTTCAAGTACAATCTCGAACGACCATGCCTTACCCGCTTCGGTTGTGTCGAAGTCCCAGCCATAGCCATAGTTAATACCATCGAGTTCGCCACTCTCCTTGTCGGCAATCTGCCATTGCCCCTTGATTGAAAACTCTTTTTTGTTGAATCTCTCCTCGCTGTCTAAAAGGTTGCAACCTGTAAATGCGAGTGTTGCAGCCATAAGCAAAATTGAAAATAATCTCTTCATAGTCGTAAAAATTTATAGTTAGGGATATTAGACAATACAAGCAGAGCCCGTATCACTTGATACGAGCCTAAATTGCAGCATATTATTTAACTTGGTTTGATTAGCGTGTAACTCGCTGACTATCAGCAAAATACCCCCCCCCGAAATAGTTTTTCGGAGCCAACAACGGCAAAGATATGTTGGTGAGGTTACGCATAATAGTTTATCTTATCTATCACAAATATATGAAAACCTTTCGGAAATTGCAAATAAATGGCGATGTTTTTTGATTTTTAGGGGTGTTAGAGGGTATTAGAGGGTGTTAGAGGGTGTTAGGGGTGTTAGGGGTGTTAAGGGGATAGGCAATTAAAAATTAAAACAACTCCTAACCCCTATCTCCTATCTGCTAACTGCTCCGTAAAATTGGAATTTAAGTAGATGGTTGCAAGGCAAATACCCCAAAAAATCAGAGGTGATTGAGCTATTTTTGAGGCAAACAAGAAGCGGAGTCCGCAGCATACTTGTCGTATGTGAGGAACTCCGCTATCGCTGAGCGACTCAAAAAGAGCCAATCAGAATGATTTTTTTATTTTACCTCTTCGAATTCTACATCCTCAGGCTGCGAAGCACCGTTACCGCCCTGCTGACCAGCATTAGGGTTGCCTTGTGCGCCTGCATTAGGATTTCCCTGTGCGCCCTGTGCCTGCTGTGCCTGATAGATATCCTGCGATGCAGCCTGCCATGCGGCATTCAACTCTGCAATAGCAGTGTCGATAGCAGCCAAGTCCTGATTCTTGTGAGCCTCCTTCAACTTGGCAAGAGTGCTCTCGATAGCCGACTTCTTGTCAGCAGGAATCTTGTCGCCATACTCCTTCAACTGCTTCTCGGTAGCAAAGATGTTCGAGTCGGCAGCGTTAATCTTCTCGATGCGCTCCTTCTCCTGCTTATCCTTCTCCTCGTTAGCCTTTGCCTCGTCACGCATACGCTGAATCTCCTGCTCGGTCAAGCCACTCGAAGCCTCGATACGAATCTTCTGCTCCTTACCTGTGCCCTTATCCTTTGCCGAAACATTCAAGATACCGTTTGCATCGATATCGAAGGTAACCTCAATCTGCGGTACGCCACGCGGTGCAGCAGGGATACCGTCGAGGTGGAAGCGGCCGATGCTCTTGTTATCCTTTGCCAATGGACGCTCACCCTGACAAACATTAATCTCTACCGATGGCTGATTGTCGGCAGCAGTCGAGAATACCTCGCTCTTGCGGGTAGGGATAGTGGTGTTAGCCTCAATCAACTTGGTAAATACACCACCCAAAGTCTCGATACCGAGCGAAAGCGGAGTAACATCGAGGAGCAACACATCTTTAACCTCGCCTGTGAGGACACCACCCTGAATTGAAGCACCTACGGCAACAACCTCGTCAGGGTTTACGCCCTTGTTAGGAGTCTTGCCGAAGAAATCCTCTACGACCTTCTGAATTGCAGGGATACGGGTAGAACCACCCACCAAGATTACCTCGTCAATCTGCGAAGCCGAAAGACCTGCATCGCGCAAAGCGTTGCGGCATGGCTCGATAGTCTTCTGAATGAGGTGGTCGCACAACTGCTCGAACTTCGCACGAGTCAAAGTCATCACAAGGTGCTGCGGAATGCCGTTGATTGGCATAATGTAAGGCAAGTTAATCTCGGTCGATTGCGAAGCCGACAACTCAATCTTTGCCTTCTCGGCTGCCTCCTTCAAACGCTGCAAAGCCATAGGGTCCTGACGCAAATCTACGCCATGCTCCGCCTTGAACGCCTCAGCCATATAGTCAATCAACACATGGTCGAAGTCATCACCTCCGAGGTGAGTGTCGCCATTGGTCGATTTAACCTCGAATACGCCATCGCCCAACTCCAAGATAGAGATATCGAATGTACCACCACCGAGGTCGTATACGGCAATCTTCATATCCTTATTCTTCTTGTCCATACCGTAAGCCAACGCAGCAGCAGTAGGCTCGTTGATGATACGGCGTACCTTCAAACCTGCAATCTCACCTGCCTCCTTTGTAGCCTGACGCTGCGAGTCGGAGAAGTATGCAGGAACGGTGATAACAGCCTCTGTTACCTCCTGACCGAGATAGTCCTCGGCGGTCTTCTTCATCTTCTGCAAGATGATAGCCGAAATCTCCTGTGGAGTGTACTGACGACCGTCAATCTCTACACGAGGGGTGTTGTTTGCGCCCTTAACAATCGAGTATGGAGCACGCTCCACATCGCCCAAAACCTTGTCGTACTGCTCGCCCATAAAACGCTTGATAGAGAATACCGTGCGCTTAGGGTTTGTGATAGCCTGACGCTTTGCAGGGTCGCCTACCTTACGCTCGCCACCATCGGTGAAGGCAACGATAGAAGGGGTTGTGCGGTGTCCCTCCGAGTTAGGAATAACAACGGGCTCCGAGCCCTCCATAACGGCAACACACGAGTTTGTTGTACCAAGGTCAATACCAATAATCTTTCCCATAGTTGTAATTTTTTTATTTGTTTATTAAATTTTGTTCTGTTTTGTTTTCGCTTTTTTGTAGAGCAAACCCCTTGCCAAAGCCGTTTTTCGTGAAAATTTGTAAAATATCTGCCAAAAATGAGGTTTCGCGCGACAAATATGTGACAAAATGGCAGTATTATTGAGAATTGACAGTTGACAATTGACAATTGACAATTATTCTTTGGCTTTTAGCCATTAACCATTGGCTGCATTTGCCCACAAAAAAATCAGAGATGATTGAGGGAATTTTGCGCCAAACAAAAAAAACGAGTCAGCAGCATACTGCACAGCTACTAAAATTGGAATTTAAGCAGATGGTTGCATTTGCCCACAAAAAAATCAGAGATGATTGAGGGAATTTTGCGCCAAACAAAAAAACGAGTCAGCAGCATACTGCACAGCTACTAAAATTGGAATTTAAGCAGATGGTTGCAAGGCAAACAAGGAGCCGAGTGCGCAGCATACTAAGGCGTATGTGAGCAACTCGGCTACCGAAGTTTAACGCAGCAAACGCTGCTTAAAAACAATTTTATTTTATCTTGTGTTTTTTGAGAATCTTCACAATCGGCTTCTCAATCGCCTGCGCCCAACGATGATAACCGTAAGAGTATGGATGAATACCATCGGCTGAGGTGATATGGTCGGTGCCTGTTTGATTAGGAACATTTACAAAGTAGACATTTTTGTACTCCTTAACAATGGTCTTCATCAAATTCTCGACATACTCAATGCGAGTCTGCTCCTTCTTCTCGTAATGAGGCATAAAGTTGCGATTCTCGCGATAGATGGTGTTGATAAAGATAATAGGAATACTTGGGCTATTCTTGCGTACAGCCTCAATAAATGGGCGAATACGCGAGCCTATCTGCTCGATTGATGGATTTGAAAACGCATCACAGATAAGCGCATCGGCCTTAATATCTCCGAAAACCTCGCCAAGATAGGGTTGCAACTTACTATTGCCCGACATTCCGAACGAGCAGAGGTGCAAACCTGTCGAACGCGAAAGGAAAGTAGGCCAAGTGAGACCTGCACCAGAGGCGTTCGCTCCGTGGGTAAAGCTCGAACCAAACACCGCAATATTGTGGCGGAAAGGATTTGGCAAAGCCTCAATCTTCGCACCCTGCGTCACGCCGATTTCGAGCGAGGTAAGTTCCGAGAAGAGAGGGAGGTAGAGGATGCACTCCTTCTCACCCTTGTACAATCGCTCAATCATTGCAAGCGGTGCAGACATCTTCTCCAAATTCTCCGCAGTAGGAGTGATTTTATGGCTATTCGACGATGCCCAAGTCCACTCGCCCTTGTCGTTCTTGATAAAGAGATTGAAACCATTTGTGGTGCATAGTGGCGCATTGGCATACCACGAATTGCAAGGTCCATACTTAGCTTTAACATATATAGCCGAAGCATCGGTCTTGAATGCAATAGCCAAGCCCGAAGCCATACGAAGCAAACGAGCCTCCTTCTTTGTCAATTCGGGAACAGCCTCAGTCTCAACACGATGGTAAGGGTTGGTTGTTTTGCACAACTTACCGAGCATCGTGAGTTCGGTTGCATTTACAAAGTCGAGTTTTGGTGCTTGCTTTGGTGCTGCCGAAGCAGTAATAACGAGCAACGAACATACAATAGTGATTATAAATCTTCTCATAACAGCACTACTTAATCTTATGTTTCTTCAATATCTTCATAATCGGCTTCTCGATAGCCTGTGCCCAACGATGATAGCCATACGAGTATGGATGAGTACCATCAGCAGAGGTGATATGGTCGGTACCTGTCTGATTTGGGACATTTACAAAGTATACATTTTTATACTCCTTGACAATGGTCTTCATCAAATTCTCGTTGTGAGCAATACGCTCGCTCTCGCGCTTCTCGTACTTAGGAAGGAAGTTACGATGCTCGCGATAGATGGTGTTGATAAAGATAATCGGCATATCGGGTTTATTCTTGCGGATAGCCTCGATAAATGGGCGAATACGCGATTGAACCTGAGCGATACTTGGATTTGAGAATGAATCACAAATGATAGCATCGGCATTGGTCTTGGTGAAGGCATCGGCAAGATGCGGCTGCAAACGACTCATACCCGACATTCCAAATGAGCAGAGGTGCAAACCTGTCGAACGCGAGAGAAATGCCGGCCAAGTAAGACCTGCGCCCGAAGCACCCACGCCGTGAGTGAAACTCGAACCCACAACAGCGATATTGTGGCGGAAAGGATTAGCCAACTTCTCGATATCGGCACTCTTATTTACGCCAATTTCGAGCGATGTAAGCTCCGCAAAGAGAGGGAGATAGAGAATACACTCCTTCTCGCCTTTCACCACCGCCATTCATAATTACCAACGGCTTGGAGAGCAGCTCCAAATTCTTTCTATTAGGTACAATTCTATGAGCCTTCGATGCAGCCCAAGTCCACTCGCCCTTAGCATCCTTGATAAAGAGATTAAAACCCGTAGTGGCGGTCAATGGATAGGCCGACGACCATCTCGAAGCAGGGCCATACTTAGCCCTAACAACAATCATTGTAGCATTGGTTTTGAATGCGATAGCCAAGCCCGACGAGGTGCGAAGTAGGTTCGCCTCCGTCTTTGTAATGCCCTCAACAGCCTCTACTTCGACGCGGTGGTAGGGATTTGTGGTCTGACACAACTTGCCGAGCATCGTGAGCTCGGTTGCATCAACAAATTTCAATTTTGACTCCAAGTTTTTCTGTGCAAACGACACCGACATAACAAGTAGCGAGAGCACAACTGTTGTAAATAGTCTTTTCATAGTTATATTCATTATAGGTAGTATTATAGATTATTATAGACAAAAAGGGGTTGCAAAAAAGCAACCCCTGAATTTTTGTTAGTATTCTACTTCTCCAACTCGTTCAAAATGCGCATTGCAGCATCGAGAATAGTAGTATCGTCAAGCGTTACAACGCCACCATCAGGTCCCTGCTCAAAGTGAACTCCTACCGAACCCTTAGCATCGAAATGCTTTCCGCCAAAATAGTTACGAACGGTCTCAACATCGAGACCCAACTCATCTGCAATACGCTGTGAACTGCCGCTTGGAAGTCTATCCTTGATACGGCGTAACTCGTTAAATGTGATAATCATAGAACTCTAATTTTAAGTGTTATTTCTTTGATTGTTATTTTTTCGCACTACTAAATTAAGACATTTTTTGCAAACGACCAAACTTTTCCACGAAAAATATTGCATTTTCATCGAAAATCTATCAATTCAAAACCACGATAGCTCTCTTTCGAGAATCTTGGCAATGGTTCACGGCGATTTCTTATTGTTGTAACATCCACCTCTGCGGTGTTGTCGCCACTCCCATATTTAACCTTTGCAATACTCTCTCCGTCGGGAGCTGTTACGATATATAATGTCTCGCCCGAACGCTTTGGCGTTAGACGCACCGCTACACGCCCATCAGCCTCAACCTCTTCGATATTGTAGTCATTTTTCACATTCGAGAAGCCATTTAACGGATTGAGCAACTCCTTCTCGTAGGCATCGGCTCTATCCACGATTATCTCCTTCGATGCCTTTCGCACCTCATAGCGCAGAGAATCGACAATAAAGACCTCCGTGTCGGCAATCTTCATATAGGAATCATTGCCTTCGACCACCAGCACACCCGACTGCTCACCTCCGCCTGCACGCAACACAAACGAGAGCGAATAGTTACCCAATGCCGAGTAGTGACGCGAGATGCGTTCCAAACGCTTCTCACCCCTCTCGTCAGCCCAAGCCGACAAGCTCACAAACAACAAAAAGAATAGAATAGTCTTTCTCATTTTCAGTCTTTTAGTGGAAACTACTCACTACTCACTACTCACTACTCACTAATTCCAAGCTCTTGCAGCAGTGCCTCCAACGATGCCATATCATAAATCTTCACATCGCGAGGTTTCGAGCCGTTTGCAGGACCGATAATGCCCGCCTGTTCCAACTGTCGCGTGATACGACCTGCGCGGTTGAAGCCTACGCCATAGACGCTCTGAATATAGGATGTCGAGAAGCGACCACTTGCCACAGCATCGCGTGCAACCTCAGCGAAGTGTTCGTCAAAACGCATTGGCGCACCACTCTCGCTGCCGAAGTTCGCCTCCGAGCCTGCCGAAGCACTTGCATCCTCGTAATCAGGCAGGAGATATGTGCCACTTGGATATGGGAATGGCTGCTCCGAGATATGCTCCACGATATCGCGCACCTCAGGTGTATCGACAAAAGCGCACTGAATACGGGTAAGTTCTCCGCCATTCGACATCAACATATCGCCACGACCGATAAGTTGGTTTGCACCCGGTTGGTCGATAATTGTTCGCGAGTCAATCATCTGCATCACGCGGAAGGCAATTCGTGCAGGGAAGTTCGCCTTGATACCACCCGTGATAACCTTTACATCAGGTCGCTGTGTCGCCACGATAAGGTGGATACCGATAGCACGCGCCTTCTGCGCCAAACGCATCACAGGCTGCTCGACCTCCTTAGCCGTCATAATCAGGTCGGCAAACTCGTCGATTACGACCACGATATATGGCATAATATCATCTTCGACCTTGCGCTGACGCACCATATCGTTGTACTCTACGATATTTCTAACGCCCACCTTACCGCACTTTGCAAGGCGGTTTTCCATCTCTACACAGAGCGAATTGAGCGTATATACAGCCTTCTTCGGGTCTTTTACAATAGCCTCCTCCTCGGACTCCATCTTCGCCAAGAAGTGCTTCTCCAACTTCGCATAGAGCGAGAACTCGACGGTCTTAGGGTCAATCAGTACAAACTTCAACTGCGAAGGGTCTTTACGGTAGAGCAATGATGCAATAATGGCATTCAAACCGACAGACTTACCCTGTCCCGTAGCACCTGCAACGAGCAAGTGAGGCATCTTTGCCAAGTCGAAAACGAAATTCTCGTTCTGGATTGTGCGACCGATAACAATAGGCAGTTCACCCTTAAAGTTCTGGAAACGCTCCGATTGGATAGCCGAGCGCATCGACACGGTCTCTTTGTTGCGGTTTGGCACCTCGATACCGATAGTACCCTTGCCCGGAATTGGGGCGATAATACGGATACCCAACGCCTTCAACGACTGCGCAATATCCTTCTCCAAGCCCTGCACACGGGCAATCTTAACACCCGCCTCCTGCACAATCTCGTACAAGGTTACGGTAGGACCGATAGTTGCCGTCATCGAAACAATAGGCACACCGAAGTTGCCCAAAGTCTCCTCGATGCGTTGCTTGTTCTGCTCAATCTCCTCGTTCGACACCTCCACGCCACTCTCGTAGCTATACAGGTAATCGACCTTCGGGAATACATAATCAGGTGTGCTGTCGGGGTTGAATGGGCGATGTTTGTCTACCTCCTCCGAAGAGAGTTGCTCCTCGGTATGTTCATAGACCTCGACAACATCGATATTTGATTTCGGCTCCGCCTCAACCTCATTAGACGAAGGACGAGAGACGAGAGACGAGAGATTATCTTCATCTCCTTCATTTTTAGCAATATCATTCTCTTCGGTTGGTTGTTCCTCAGCAGGTTTGTCAGCAGTTTTTTCAACCTTCTCCTCTGCGGCTTCACCGATAATACGCACCTTATCCGCCGCCTCTACGGCGTCGTTCTTGCGCTCGGCCGCCAACTCCTTACGCAATTTGCGCTCCTCGCGTTTGCGTGCCATATACTCTTTCAGCGACACAAATGCACCCTTGCTCTGCTCTACGCTCGTCTCGGTGGTGCGTTTGAGGAAGTCTATAAAGTGGAGATTGATGATAACGCCCGTCAATATCCAACAAGCCAAGAGGGCAAACACCATACCCATAGCACCTATTTTCGGCTCCAACATCTCTACTACGGCAATGCCATACTCTCCACCCCAGCCGCTACCGAAACAGCCATCAGCACCCGTAACAAGTGCCAAGGTGAGCGAGCCACAGATGGTAACAAGCATAATTGACAATGCCGTGCGCCACAATATTCGGGAACGCTCCAACAGCAAGAAGCCTCCGAACAACATTCCAATCACAGGAACAAGCACACCGAAGATACCGAACGACTTACCAATCAGAGCATTTGCAAGCACTGCACCCGAGCCGCCACATACATTTTTGATTGTAGTAACAACATTCATAGGGTTGTTCTCCAATGCTCCGAGGTCGTGACGCCACACAAAGAGATGCGCCACAGCTGCCACAAAGACATAGAGCGAGAATAGCAGAATAAACAATCCCACTATCCAGCATATTGTCTCCCATGTGGTGCGAGTGCCGTCACTCTGGGTTATACTATTTTTGCGTCGCTCCTCGCGCTCTCTGCGTTTCTGTTCAGCACGCGACTCTCTCTTCTCCTTCGCCATATATTATCTCTCTTTTTCTCTATCTATCAAACGCTTTACTTCGTAACTTCTCGGCATACGCCTCATCCGCAAATGTCAAAAAGCGATATTCGGGTATTGCCGTCTCCTCAGCTCGCAAGCCATATTCATCGAGCAGTGCTCCAACCCTGCGAGCCACAGCCTCCGAGGAGTCGATAACCTCCACCCCATCGCCTGCCACTCTCTCTATAACCTCGCGCAGGAACGGGTAGTGCGTACATCCAAGCACTATTTTATCTGCCCCACCCTCGACAAGTGGCTCAACCGCCTTACGCACCAGCACCTCCGTTTCGGGCATCTGCTCTCTATTCTGCTCCACCGCCTCGACAAAACCCTCGCCTACGGCTTTGAGGATTTTCACCGTCGCGCCATACTTCTCTTCGTTGCGGCGGAAGTGGTCGCCCTGCAACGAACGCTCCGTAGCCAACACTCCGATAACGCCCGACTTGGTCGTGAGTGCCGCAGGTTTTACGGCAGGTTCAAGCCCCACAAACGGCACATCGGGATACTTCTCGCGCAACCCTTTTATCGCCACCGCAGTAGCGGTATTGCAGGCTATAACTATCATCTTGCACCCCTCGGCAAGCAATCTTTCGACCGCCTCCTCGATAAATCCGCGCAACTCCTCCTCGCTGCGTGAGCCGTAGGGACAACGCGCGCCATCACCAAGGTATATCAACGACTCGTGTGGCAGTGCATCGTGTAGTGCCTGCCATACGGAGATACCCCCCAAGCCTGAGTCGAAAACCCCAATCATTAGCGATGAGCTAAATTAAGAATTAAAAATTAAAAATTAAAAATTAAAAATTGAGAATTAAAAATTAAAAATTCCTTTAATTATCAATTGTCAATTATCAATTGTCAATTTGAAAACTACTCACTACTCACTATTAATAGGTTTTGTCCAGCTTTGCACGAGGTATTGCAATCAGCTCGTTCATCAAGGCATTTTCAGAGTAGTCGCCACTCTCGGTGAAGCGCGTCTGCTCGTAGACATTACCATTGGTATCGGTTGCTACGACCTTTATCTCGCGAGCATTTGGATTCTTCAACTCCAAGCGGTAGAGGTGGTTGCAAGGTGTCAAATAGCCCTTACGACCTCCGCCCTTCATCTTGCTACGCGCATTCTTGATATGACCATACGAGCGACCTACAACGCCTATATGGTAGCCAACAGCCCACCAATCGCGACTCGAATTGAGCTCTGGCACACTATCCTTCGTAACTGGGATACGCACCATTCTGCCTGTCAGCACACCATCCTCATACATCTCCACCTTCCAATCGGCATCTGCCATAAAGACATTAGCCAAGATGGTGTTGTGCGAATACGGAAAACGGAACTTCTCGAACTCGCCACCAAACTCTGCATCACCACGATACATTCTTATCTGATATGAGATATCGTATCCCGTAGACTTGTACCACCAATTCTTCAACTCCGTACCCTCGACATCGTAGATAGTATATCCGTTAGGTACTCCATCGCCATTGGTCGATGACCACCAATAGGCACCCGATGCTGCGGCGTGGACATGCTCGTAGATGCCCTCTTTGTTATAGTTGTGATTCATATAGTGGGTGTGTCCCACGAAGATATGAGCCTTCTTAAACTCGGCAAGAAGCTTTCGCACCTCAGCCAAATATGGAGTTGTGCGGTCGTACATACCGATATGGAGGCACAATATCACCATCTTATCACGCGGTACAAGTGCCAAGTCGGCCTTCAACCACTCGTACTGCTCGCGTGTAAAGGCAGCCTTATACTTGCTTGCCTTCTCGGCAGAGTCATACTGCACATCGCGCATCGAGACAATATGCACATCGCCTCTATTCCACGAGTAGTCTATCGGTCCAAAGACATCCTCAAAAGCTCGCTGATAGGCGAGGTTGAAGGTGCTGCTGCGCTCGTCGGCCGCAACAGGCGGTTTGATATGGTCGTGGTTGCCAAAAGTCTGGAAGAAGAGCAGTCCCGAAGTGTTGTAAGACATCGCCTCGCGCATATCATCCAAAAACGGCACGCTATTGTGTCTTCCCTCAGTATAGCCTATATCGCCCAAGGTTATGCCATAGCAAGGGAGTGTCTGCTTCTCGACATATTCGCGAATATCGACAATAGTCTCGCGCGAGAAACGCTTCACATGGAACATACACTGCGCTTGTGGGTCAGCCACAGCAATAAGGCGAAACGCCTTCTCCTTACCATTGGCAAGGCGTGTAAGAGTGAAGTCGTAACGCTTCTTGCCACTCTCTATGCGTTGATAGAAGTCTGGATGACCATCCTTGACATTTACCTTGTACTCGGCAGGTATCGAGTAGTAGACATAAGTTGCATCGGGCGAGGTCTTGAACGAGAAACGCCCCTTAGCATTGGTCTGCACAACCTTAAATCCATCCGTAACGGCAACTCCTGCAACGGCATTACCCCTCTCATCGCGTATCGTTCCCGACACCTTAACCTGCGATGTAGCTACAAAGGCTACAAGCACAGCCACCATTGAAAGTAATAATCTTCTCATATATCTCCTATTTATTGTTATTATCAAACATCGCCGACAATTTATCGACTATTTCGTCATCACTCACCTTGTCGCACTCTATCACTATATCAGCCTTCGAGTATATAGGCTCTCGCTCGGCAATGCCCTCACGCATAACCTGCAACACCTCCTCGTCACTCAATCCACGCAACTTCGGGCGTTTGTAGCGACCATGAGGGGAGAGACGAGACAAAATCTGTTCGGGCGTGCGTTTGAGATAGACCGACACACCGTGTTCTGCTATCCACGCCTGATTATCGCCCCATACGGGCAGACCTCCACCCGTAGAGATAATGGCGCTCTCGTATTCAGCGGTCTGCTCCAAGGCTCTGCTCTCTGCCCTACGGAAATACTCCTCACCCGCATAGGTGATGATGTCGGCAACCACAGCTTCCTCCGCCTCCTCGACCATCTTGTCGGTATCGAGGAACGGCAGTTCGGTACGCTTGGCAATCTTGCGACCAAGGGTACTCTTTCCCGTACCCATATATCCCGTTAAGTACAATCGCATACGATGATAAATTCAAAATTCAAAATTCAAAATTCAAAATTCAAAATTATTTTCTATTCTTCAATTCTGCATTTTGCATTTTGCATTCTGCATTTAGAACAAATTGAGTTGTTCCGAGTTGCTCTCGTCAATATCGTTGCGAACAATCTCTATCGGAGTTCCACTATTATTTACAGGCTTTATAACCTCCACAGCCTCCTCTTCTGACACCTCATCAATTGGCTCAACCATCGGCTCAATATCGTCATTTATTGGTTCATCGCCTATTTCAGGCTCCTCAGGCTCTACCACCTCAGGCTCAATAAAGGTCAAGGTTGCAACATCGAAGGTGGTGAGTCGCTTACCCTTAGCTTTGCACGACTTAACGCCCACAAACTCCTCTACATCAATAATATCGGCAGGGCGATTTTCGTGTGCGCCCTTGTAGGTTATCTGCAACTCGGCACCCTTTGCTCCCGAAATAGACTCGAAGCGGCACGAGCCATCCTCATCGAGGAAGTACTGCGCCTTGTCGGTCTGCTCCAACTGGAAACGCTTCATATAGTAGTAGCCCTGCTCATTGTCGAAGTAGCAGAGGTTATAGACCTTGCCAGCCTCGTAACGCTCGACGCGCACCGTATCATCAGGGAAGTGCTGTTGCGTGTCGAAGCCTGCAATGTAGGCGAGATTTTTCGCTGTCCACACCACAATCTTGTCGTTGCCCTTGAACTCGCCGAGCAGCTGACCGCGACCATCGCTATTGAGGCGGCGCACATCCTCATCCCACCATATATTCTGACCTGCCAAGGTCGAAACACCCTTCTCCTTCAAGACAATCTTGTGGATTGGGTAGCGCGAGAAGAGGTTACCCTGCGATTGGCGACCCTTGATTGCCAACTCCGAGAAGTCCAAATCCTGAATCATCTTCTTCAAGCGTGGGCGTGGTCGGAAGTATATCTTCAACACCTCGGCCTCGCCATTCGGATTGACCGAGAGGTACAAGATATCGCTCTTTGGCGTACCCTTCGTGAGGTCGTACTCCTTGTCGCGAGTAATGCCCTTGATGGCGCATCGCTTCATCATAATCGCGCCACCCTTACCATCACGATAGAGGAGGTTGTAGATGGTGCGCTCGTCGTTACGCTTAAAGACACCTATATAATATATGTTCTTATCGACAAACTTCTTCTCAGCAACCTTTGTGATAACATAGCGACCATCGCGCAAAATGACTATCACATCGTCGATATCCGAGCAGTCGCAGACAAACTCCGCATCCTTCATCGACTTGCCGATACCGAAGAAGCCCTCTGCTCTATCGACATAGAGTTTCGCATTCGACACCGCCACCTTTGTAGCCTCAATCGAATCGAACTCACGGATTTCGGTCTGACGCTCCTTGCCCTTGCCGTACTTCTCGCGGATATGCTCGAAGTAGGCGATAGCGTAGTCGGTAAGGTGTGCCAAGTCGTGCTTAACCTGCTTGATATCCTTTTCAATCTGCTTTATCTCGTTGTCAGCCTTATCCGAGTCGAAACGCGAGATACGAATGAACTTCAACTCGGTCAGGCGCTGCACATCTTCAATCGTAACCTCCCTGCGCAACTGCGATTTGAACGGCTCCAAGCCCTTATCCACCGCTGCGTAAGCCTCCTCACGCGACTTGCAACCCTCGATAAGTTGGTAGAGTTTATTCTCGATAAAGATACGCTCCAACGATGCTGCGTGCCAAGCCTCATTATGCTCCGCCAAGGCTATCTCCAACTCTTGCTTCAATAACCCCTTCGTATGCTCTGCCGAGTGGCGCAAAATATCGCTTACGCCCATAAATGCAGGTTTATCGTCTTTGATAACGCAGGCATTTGGCGAAATCGAAACCTCGCACAAGGTGAAGGCATAGAGTGCATCAATCGTCTTGTCGCACGACTCGCCTGCTGCCACCTGCACAATAATCTCCGCCTTGCGTGCTGTGTTGTCATCGACACGGCGAATCTTAATCTTGCCCTTCTGGTTGGCCTTCAAGATAGAGTCTTTGATGCTCTCGGTGGTTGTTGAGAACGGTATCTCGGTAATAGCCAGAGTATTCTTATCCAACTTGGAAATCTTTGCTCGCACCTTCACTGCACCACCTCGCAAACCATCGTTATAGCGCGATACATCAATCATACCGCCCGTTGGGAAGTCGGGATAGAGTTGGAACTCCTCGCCTCTGAGATGAGCGATAGATGCCGAAATCAACTCGTTGAAGTTGTGAGGCAAAATCTTCGATGCCAAACCCACAGCGATACCCTCGGCTCCCTGCGCCAGCAAAAGTGGGAACTTCACAGGCAGGGTTACAGGCTCCTCCTTGCGACCATCGTACGCCAACATCCACTCGGTAGTCTTTTTATTATAGACCACCTCCAAAGCGAACTTTGACAAGCGCGCCTCGATATATCGTGCTGCCGCAGCATCATCGCCCGTGAGGATATTACCCCAGTTACCCTGACAGTCAATCAGCAACTCCTTCTGTCCGAGCTGCACCAACGCATCTTTGATTGATGCATCACCGTGTGGGTGGTACTGCATGGTCTGTCCCACGAGGTTTGCCACCTTGTTCAGCTTGCCGTCATCAACAACCTTCATAGCGTGAAGGATACGGCGTTGCACAGGCTTCAAACCATCGTCAATATGGGGCACTGCACGCTCCAAAATAACATACGAGGCGTAGTCCAAGAACCAATTCTTGTACATACCCGTCAGTCGCTTGGTGCTCTGCTCCGCCATCAAGGCGTCATACTTGCCGGGCTCCGAGGCGACAATCTCCTCCTCGTTCAACAACTCCTCCTGTATATCTTTCTCTTCGTTCATAAATTCACTTCGTTCAAATTGACAATTGACAATTGAGAATTGACCTTCGGTCTTCACTGCTCCGCCTCGGCAAAGTCTGCAAGCAATCTCTGCTCTCGGCTCAATCGCAGCGGTGACAATTAAAGGAATTTTAAATTCTTTTTTCTTTTTTTTACTTCTCCCGAAAAATAGGAGTTGATTAGGCTATTTTTTTGCCAAGCAAGGCGACAAATCCGCAGCATAGTCGACCTATGTGAGGAATTTGGCGACCGCAGGTTGGTGAAAAAAGAGTCAATCAAAACTATTTTTCTATCTTGTCCTCCTCGATGCGCAAGTTACCCACAATAAACTGCTGGCGGTCGTAGGTATTCTTACCCATGTAGAAGGTCAGCATATCCATAATCGGGTCATCTTTGGTCAGGCGCACCTTGTCAAGGCGTATCTGCTCGCCGATAAAGCCCTCGAACTCATCGGGCGAAATCTCTCCCAAACCTTTAAATCGGGTAATCTCTGCCGTTGCTCCGCACTTCTCAATTGCTGCAACGCGCTCCTCCTCCGAGTAGCAGTAGATGGTCTCTTTTTTATTACGCACACGGAAAAGTGGCGTCTGCATAATAAACAGGTGACCACGCCTAATCAGGTCGGGGAAGAACTGCAAGAAGAAGGTCAGCAAGAGCAAGCGAATGTGCATACCATCGACATCGGCATCGGTTGCGATAACCACCTTGTTGTAGCGGAGGTTATCCATATCCTCCTCGATATTCAACGCCGCCTGCAAGTAGTTGAACTCGTCGTTCTTGTAGACGATGGTCTTCTTCATTCCGTAGGAGTTCAGCGGCTTACCTCTGAGCGAGAATACCGCCTGTGTCTGCGGATTACGGCTCTTGGTGATAGAGCCCGAAGCCGAGTTACCCTCCGTGAGGAATATCATCGTCTGCTCCGCCAACTCGTGCTTGTCGGTGCGATGTATCTTGCAGTCACGCAAGTTTTTATTGTTGAGCAGTGCCTTCTTTGCCGTATCGCGAGCCTTCTTCTGAACGCCTGCAATCTCCTTGCGCTCCTTCTCGTTCTCGACAATCTTGCGCTGTATGGCCTGCGCCGTATCGGGGTTCTTGTGGAGGTAGTTGTCCAACTCAGTAGAGAGGAACTCGCCCACAAACTGACGGATTGTAGGTCCGCCGTTCCACATATCCTTCGAGCCGAGTTTAATCTTGGTCTGCGACTCGAACAACGGCTTCGACACCTTCAACGAGATAGCCGCAATAATCGAAGAGCGAATATCCGAAGGGTCGTAGTCCTTATGGTAAAACTCCTTCAAGGTCTTAACTACCGCCTCGCGGAATGCCGCCTGATGCGTACCACCCTGCGAGGTGTACTGACCATTCACAAACGAGAAGTATGTTTCGCCGTAGCCGTGTCCGTGGGTTATGACAACCTCGATATCCTCGCCCGAAAGGTGGATAGGCGGATAGCAAGGTTCCTCCGAGAGGTTGTCGTTCACCAAATCGAGCAGTCCGTTCTTCGACACATACTGCGTGCCGTTGAGCGAGATAACCAACCCCTTGTTGAGGTAGGTATAGTTGCGCAGCAGCTGCTCCACGAACTCCAAGTTGTAGTTATACTTGCCAAAGACCTCCTCATCTACTCGGAACTTGATGAAGGTGCCGTCTTTCTCCTTGACATTATCCTCCCACTCTTCGCCAGTCTGTATGCCCTGCGCAAAGGTTACCGAGTGTGCCTTGCCGTCACGCACCGAACGAGCCATAAACTCACTCGAAAGGTAGTTCACAGCCTTCACACCCACGCCATTCAGACCTACGGTCTTTTTGCCGTCCTCCTCGTAGTTGCTACCCGTGTTCATCACCGACACCGCAGCCGCCAATGCTCCAAGCGGAATACCACGACCGTAGTCACGCACCGATACAACATTATCCTCGATGGTAATCTCCACACGACTACCAAAGCCATTCATAAACTCGTCTATCGAGTTGTCGGTAACCTCCTTAATCAGCACATAGATACCATCATCGGACATCGTGCCGTCACCGAGTTTTCCGATGTACATACCGGGGCGCAAGCGGACATGCTCACGAGGTGTGAGCGTCTTTATCGAGTCCTCATCGTAGGTCATCGGGGTTTTGAGTAAATCTGCCATATTATCTTTGTAGGGGTTGTTAGAGGTTATTAAGGGATATTAGAGGTTATTAGTGTTTCTCTTTTTCACTAATTGCCGCTAACTACCGCTAACCACCGCTAATTGCCGCTATTAAACTAATTCTTTCTAATTTCCGCCAAAGCACTTGTCATCATCTCCTGCACCTCCTTTGCCATCTCCGCAGGCTCGGTCGCTGCAACCCTCTCTGCCGAGATTGGAGGTAACACCTTCACCGTAAGTCGATGCTTCCAATTGAACCAATAGCTCTTTTTCTTAAAAATGTTGCGTGTGCCGTCAAGCACCACAGGCAAAATCTCCACACCAGCCTCCTTTGCCAAGGCAAATGCGCCCTGCTTGAAGCGGTGTATCTCGCCATCTTTCGAACGAGTACCCTCAGGGAAAATCGCAATCGAAGCTCCACGCGATATCCACATCTTGCCATCGTTCACAACCTTCGCCATAGCCTCCGCAGCACGACCTCGCTGGATAGGAATATCGCCGTGCGCAATCAACAACGGACCGATGTATGGGATACGGAACACCTCCTGCTTCGACACCCAACGGAAGTTCAAAGGGAGGAAGTAGAGCGAGATGATATCCGCCATGCTCTGGTGGTTGAGCGTGATGACATACGACTTGTTCGGGTCGATATGCTCCAAGCCCTCGACCTCCTGTTTCCAAGTTGGTGGCACCTTCCAGAAGAACATACAAATCATCTTCGAGCACCAATGTACCGCCTTACGAGCCTTGTCGAAGGGGTAACAAACTGCAAGCACAATCCACGACACGACAAACCAAAAGGTCAGTTCCACGAGGATATAAAGTGCAAAAAGTAGTGTAAACATACTATCTAAGTTTTTTTAGTTTTCCGAACTCCAAGAGTAGTCAAGGCGCAAGCGTTTATGACGGCGCAGTCTGCGACTGCTTTATAGCGGCGGGCTTTCAGCCCTTTATGGCGTCAGGCTTTCTGCCTTCTATGGCGCGCTTTAACCCTCGTCTTTCGTCTAAGTTTTCGCCTATTTTACCAATCTTTGCAAAAATACACTTTTTTCTGAATTTATAACATTTTCTGCAAAAATAGTTATTAACAATCTTTTCCAATTTCAGAAGAGTATCAACACCAAAGAAGGGCGTGTCTAACAATTTTTTAGACACACCCTATTTGTCGAGATTGTACGACCAGAGCTATTTCTTAGTTTGCTGGCTTCTCAGCAGGAGCCTCAGTAGCAGCAGGAAGCTCAGCCTGTGGCATCTCAGCAGCCTGCTCGGTAGCAGGAGCAGAGAGCATTTCGAGGTCACTTGCTGCACCCGACTTGCCTACCTCGTTCAACTTGCCACCTACGAAGATGGTCGAGAGGAGCGACAATACGAGAATTACGACAGCTGCACCCCAAGTAAACTTCTCCAAGAAGTCTGCTGTCTGACGAACACCCATAACCTGATTCGATGCACCGAAGTTCGATGCCATACCACTCTTTGGGTTTTGAACCAACACTGCAAGCACCATCAATACGCTTGCGATAAGAATCAATACAATCAAAAATGTGTACATAATCTATCTCTATTTTAATTATTTTTTTCGATATTTCCGATTTTCTCGGCAAAGTAAGCACTTTTTTCTGAATTTAGCAAACTTAATTTGCGATATATTTCAATAGCCTCGCATTTTAGCCCCTGAGCGAGATAAATTTCTGCCAACTCCTCACTCACCAAATCATCCTCCTCGCCAATCTCGGCTTCGGTGCGCACCTCCTCCGCAACATCGCCCTCTTCGGCCACTATGCGATAGTCCGCCTTACGCAGAAAACGACTTATAATCTCGCCATCACTCTCCTCGGCAAGCTTCTCGACATCCACCTCACGGCGCACAGCACCACCCGATGCAGCCACTCGTGCCACCTCGTACCAAGGATACTTGGCAAGTAGTTCGGATATTTGTTTTTCGGTCATAGGGAGAGAATTCAAAATTCAAAATTCAAAATTCAAAATGCAAAAGCCAAATAAATAAAAAAATACGATTAATTGTCAATTGTCAATTCGTCAATTGTCAATTGTCAATTTGAAAACTCCGTTTTCCATTACCAATTCGATGCTGCGGCCATAAAGATATCCGTAACGAGTTGGTCTACAATCTCAGGTATTAGCGTACTCTCAACCTCGTTCAACAACTTTGTAGAGTCGTAATCGGCATACGCCGAGAAGGTCTTTGCCTTGAACGACGCCTTGTCATCCACAACATTCGTAAAGTTCACTTTCACCGTAATTGTCAATCGGTTTTGCAGAGCATAGTCACCACTCGACACCGACGAGGTAGTCGAGGTGTAACCCACAATCTCCCCCTCGAAGGCGAAGTCGCCACCCTCAGGTACCTGCACAAGGCGTGTTCGTGTAGCGAAACGCTGTGTCAGCTCATCCGTGAGCGTTGCGCTCAAAATAGGAGCAACCATCGGTGCATTATTCGGAAAATATGCCACCGAAAAGGTCTTTGCATCGGGCGGAATAGAGGCACCCGACAGCGTATATTTAACCGTGCAACCGCTTGTCAATGAGAGCAATAATGCGCACAATATAAAACTCAACTTTCTCATATCTACTCTTCGATATTAAGTTCTTTAATCTTGCGATAAAGTGTGCGCTCCGACATAAACAACTCAACAGCTGCGGCACGACGACTACCGCCATTGCGACGCAGAGCCTTAATTATCTGTTCGCGTTGCATATCTGCCTTGGTCAATTCGCGTGGCATATCCTCCACCACCTCGCTCTCGGCATACTCCTCCTCGACTACGGGGGCAGAGTGCGGCAATAGCGCCACTACCTCCTTCTTTTCAGCGGGCGCAGGCGCAGTGGTGCGATACGACGAATATCCACTATGCAGGTCTGCCATCATTCGTTTCAAGTCGTTGATGTCGCTACGCATATCGAACAATATCTTATAAAGCAGCTCTCGCTCGGAGTTCATATCCTCCATCTTCGCCGACTGCATAACACTTGGCGAAGCCGCCGAGGACTCATCCAAGAGGTACTTGGCGAGTATCTGCGGCGTAATATCGCGCGACTCCTCGATAGCCGAAATCTGCTCTGCCACATTTTTCAGTTGGCGAATATTGCCACGCCAATAGTAGTTTTCGAGCATTGTGCGAGCCTCCTCGTTCAGCGCAATAGCCGGCATCTTATACTGCACAGCCACATCTGCTGCAAAGCGACGGAAGAGAAGGTGGATATCCTCTGGTCGCTCGCGCAACGCCGGCACGACAATCGGCACAGTATTGAGTCGATAGTACAAATCCTCGCGGAAACGGCCATCGGCGATGGCCTTCATCAGGTTGGAGTTGGTCGCAGCCACCACACGAACATTGGTCTTCTGCACCTTTGCAGAGCCTACACGCATAAACTCACCCGTCTGCAACACGCGCAACAAACGCACCTGCGTAGCAAGCGGCAGTTCGCCCACCTCATCGAGAAATATTGTTCCGCCATCTGCCTCCTCGAAGTAGCCCTTACGCGCCTCGATAGCACCCGTAAAAGCACCCTTCTCGTGTCCGAACAACTCCGAGTCGATAGTGCCTTCGGGTATTGCTCCGCAGTTTACTGCTACATACTTGTTGTGTTTGCGAGCCGAAAAGGCGTGGATAACCTGCGGAAAAAACTCCTTTCCAACTCCACTCTCACCCGTTACGAGCACTGTCAAGTCGGTTGGCGCAACACGCAAAGCAACCTCCAACGCCCTATTCAAAAGCGGGGAGTTGCCTATGATGCCGAAGCGTTGTTTTACTGAGAGTAATGTGCTATTATCCATTATATATTCTATTCATTTACAATCTGTTCGGGAGTTATGCGCAGTGCATCCATCGCCGCATCATCATCCTCGATACCGAGATTTGCGACATACCAGCCATAGCCTATGCCCGCCAACGCAGCCAGCAGAATAATCACCGCCACAACCATCACAAAATCGACCTTCTTGCGCGGTTTGACTGGTTTTCTATGTGCAGGCGCAGAGGCGTTAGAGGTGTTAGAGGCGTTAGAGGCGTTAGAGGCGTTAGAGGTAATTTCGCATTCTGCATTTTGCTTTTCACATTCTGCATTTTGCATTAACCCCTCTTTCGAGGGCTTTTCCTCCTCGCGGCCCGGCATAGTGTGCAAGCACCCTCTGCCCTCGCTCCGCAGCGTCGGTTCTGCATTTCTCTCGTCTCTCGTCTCTCGTCTCTCGTCTTGCTTTGGAATATACGGTGTCTGCTTTGGCAGTTCAACCTGCTCAACGGGTGGATAGAGTCGCAGCACCTTTGTCGAAGGCTCGATGCGCAGTGTTCCCACCTCGCCCAAGCGGCAGTAGCCATACTGCTCCAACTCGTGACGCACCTCAAATATGAAGCGGTCTATTGACACCGCAGCCTCCATCTCGCTAAGTCCTTTGGCGCGGAGTAGTGATGCAAGAACGCCATCATCGGTATTCAGCAAATCAGAGAATAGTCGTTCGCCCGTCTCCTTCACTACAAAAGCTCCGAAGGCAGGCACAACCAATCTGCGATTACTACGCAGATGCTCTGCTATAACCTCAATAACGATACTCATACACTGAGAAAAACGGCTATAATAACCCTTTTATTGTCTACTCTTTGCCTCGATTACCGAGTCGATATAGGCCTTAATCTTTGGTGCAGGGTCCTCCCAACCCTCAGGCTTGATAACCTTGTTATCCTTTGGATTGTAGTGGGGTTTTCCGTCTGGCCACAACTTCGCCATATTGGCCTTCTGCACGATATCGAACAACTCGTCAGCCTCCAAGCCCATCTCGACCATTGTGCCGAGAGCAAAGTACATAAGGTCAATCATTGCATCGGCCTGCTCGTAGATATCCTCAGCAATAAGGAACTCGGCAACCTCCTCATTCATCCACTTAGCACGCGACAGAGCGCGTTTTTTTGCAATCATCACAGGCTTCTCTGCTACGGGATGTCCAAACTTCTCGTGAAATTCACGAACATCATTCCACTCTTTCTTCATATCCTTTATAATTTTACATTATCAAATTCTACTCAATCCAAGTTGCAAAGATAATAAATTTATTGCCAATTATCAATTGTTTTATTATCTTTGCGGAGATTAAAATAAACTAACTCTTTTTTGATATGAAAAAAACACTGTTAATTTTCACTATTCTTCTGCTTGCTATATCTGCACAAGCGAAGAATTACACACTTTCAACACCTAATTCGATGCTTGTCTTGTCGGCTAACGAGGGCAAGTCGGTCTATTTCCGCTACTATGGTTCGCATGCCACCATTAAGGAGTTGGCTGCGGCAGGAAGATTGATGTACTACAACGCCTACCCTGCATTTGGTACACATTGTCATACACCATACGCATCGCTCGTAAAGCAGCACGATGGCGACAATGCAATGAATCTCCTTGTCGAGAAGGTTGAGGAGAGCGAGAGCAACGGCATCAAGAAGCTCTCTTTCTTCT
Source organism: Rikenellaceae bacterium (assembly GCA_015059865.1). GTDB lineage: Bacteria > Bacteroidota > Bacteroidia > Bacteroidales > Rikenellaceae > Alistipes. The sequence continues at coordinate 56,505 of SUZP01000005.1, forward strand.
TGCGCGACCAAGCGCACCCTACTTTGCTCGTCAAGTTAAACTACTCGGCATACTCCGATTGCGATATCGTGAAGATGAACACCGAGTATATTAACGAGGGCAAAAAGCCCGTAGTTTTGCAGAAGTATATGTCGGCACTGCTCCCTATTCAGTCCGACAACTGCGTACTTCTCCACCTCGAAGGCTGCCACGGCAACGAGTGCAATGAGCGTGTCATACCTTTGACCGAGGGTGTCCGCACCATCTCTACACAGTCAGGTTCGCGCCCTGCTCTCTATCAGAACGCATCATTTATGCTCGGCTTGGCAGGTCGTCTTGACGAGAGCAACTGCCCTGTCATTGCCGCTACACTCCCTTGGATGGGTAACTTCCTATTCGAGTTCCACAACACACAGCTTGCTGGCGTAGAGACTCTCTTTATGGGCGGTATAAACCCTGCTGCAAGCGACTACACCTTGGCTGGTAAAAAGTCGCTCGCAACTCCTGAGATGGTATTCACCTTCACCAACAATGGTAAGGGCGAGGCTACCCGCAACCTTCACCGTTGGGCGCGCAAGCACCAAATCCTCGATGGCACCAAGGAGCGCGAGATTTTGCTCAACTCGTGGGAGGGTGTGCACTTCGATATCAACGAGAAGAATATGAACAGTATGTGCGAGGATATCGCAAAGCTCGGAGGCGAGTTGTTCGTAATGGATGATGGTTGGTTTGGTCCTAAGTACCCACGCAACAACAGCAAGACCTCGTTGGGCGATTGGGGCGTAGCAACATCGAAGTTGCCTAACGGCATTCAACCACTTATCGACAATGCACACAAGAACGGCATTAAGTTTGGTATTTGGATTGAGCCAGAGATGGTAAACTCCAAGAGCGAGCTCTACGAGAAGCACCCTGATTGGGTATTGCGCCATCCCGATTTCGAGCCTACAAATGGCCGTGGTGGCACACAGCTTTTGCTCGACCTTACCAATCCAAAGGTTCAAGATTTCGTATTCGGTGTAGTGGATGATTTGCTCACCAAGTACCCTGAGATATACTACATCAAGTGGGATAACAATATGGATATGCTCAACGCGCAGTCGTTGTACCTTCCAAAGGCATTGCAGTCGAACTTGGCGGTAGAATTTACCCTCTCGCTCGAAAAGATTTTGGAGCGCATTCGTGCTAAGTATCCAAAGGTAGTTATACAGCTCTGCTCTTCGGGTGGTGGTCGTCTTAACTACGGATATATGCCATATTTCCAAGAGGTATGGACCAGCGACCAAACCGATGCTTACCACCGTGTGGTTATGCAGTGGGGAGCGTTGAACTTCTATCCATCAAACATCTTGGGCGCTCACATCGGCTCGGCATACAGCAAATATACGCAGCGTCATATCCCTATCAAGTTCCGCGCAGATGTAGCTTCGATGTGCCGCCTTGGTATGGAGATGGTACCGGCGAAATTGACCGATGGCGAGCGCGAGTATGTGAAGCGCGCTTTTGCCGAGTACAAGAAGATTAGACCTGTGGTACAGCAGGGCGACCTCTACCGCTTGGTTTCGCCACACGAGGCGACCAAGAACTTCGCTTCGTTGATGTATGTAAGCGAGGCTAAGGATAGAGCCGTACTCTTTGCTTACCACTTCTATGTTTGGCGCCGTGAGAGCAAAATCATCATTCGCCCTCAGGGCTTGAAGGCTGATGCATTCTATCGCATCCGTGAGGTTGCACCAGAGGTGGAGGGCAAGCCTGCTCGCATCAATGGCAAGGTTATCAGCGGTCGTGTACTTATGCAGGAGGGTATCGTACTTCCAGAGCTTACAAAGACTCAGAATTCGACCAAGCCTATCAGCGATGTACGCCCTGTAAACGACTATCGCAGTATGATTCTCGAATTTACGGAGGTAAAGTAGTCCAATCGCCTATATGATTACGAAAGCAGAGTTCAAATGCTCCTCGGAGCGCATCTCGCAGGTGCCGAAGGATTCGTTGAAGGATATCGCCTTCATCGGTCGAAGCAATGTTGGTAAGTCATCGCTTATCAATATGCTGACGCGCCACAAGGGACTTGCAAAGGTCTCGGCGACACCCGGAAAGACAAAGTTGATAAATCACTTCCTCATAAACAAGGAGTGGTACTTGGTCGATTTGCCGGGTTATGGCTACGCCCGCACCTCGAAAAAGGAGCGCGGAGCCTTTGCAAAGATTATTTTGGACTATGTTTTCAAGTGCGAGAAGATGCACTATCTCTTCGTATTGGTAGACTCTCGCTTGGAGCCTCAGAAGATAGATTTGGAATTTATAGAGATGTTGGGCGAGGGAGGTATCCCCTTCGCCCTCATCTTCACCAAGTGCGACAAGCAGTCCGCCACACAGACGCAACGCGCTGTTACGGCCTACAAAAAGCGACTCGCGGAGCAGTGGGAGGAGTTACCTCCAATGTTACTCTCGTCGAGCGAAAACGGACAAGGCCGCGAGGAGATATTAACTTTTGTTAATAAAATATTGCAAGAAAGCAGTGAATAAGCGCAAAAAGTATTACATTTGTGCTGTAATCAATTGATAATTGACAATTGACAATTGACAATTAAAGGTAATTTCTCAATTCTCAATTCTCAATTCTTAATTCTTAATTTTTAATTTTCGGTTGAGAGCTAAATTGACACTTACTTAAATAAAAATAGTATGGCTATCCACAAAATCAAATTCTTCACAGGTCGCGCATCGCGCTACTTGGCAGAAAAAATTGTCGCTGCCTACGGCACCACTCTCGGAGAGTGCGAGGTTGTAGAGTTCAGTGACGGCGAATTTCAACCGCACTTCATCGAGTCTATTCGTGGCTGTACGGTGTTTATCATCCAATCAACATTCCCTAAGTCGGACAATCTGATGGAGCTGTTGATGATGATTGACGCTGCAAAGCGTGCATCGGCTTACAAGGTTGTAGCGGTAATCCCTTACTTCGGCTGGGCTCGTCAGGACCGCAAGGACCGCCCACGCGTACCTATCACCTCCGCACTCGTGGCTAATATGCTCACAGTGGCTGGTGCTGACCGCGTGATGACGCTCGACCTGCACGCCGACCAGATTCAGGGCTTCTTCGATGTTCCTGTTGATGCTCTCTACGCAAGCGGCATCTTCGTTCCTTACATCAAGAAACTCGGTATCGAAGACCTCTCAATCGCTTCGCCTGATATGGGTGGTGCTAAACGCGCCAGCACATACGCGAAGTTGCTCGAAACTCCTATCATCATCTCGCACAAGGAGCGCGCAAAGGCTAATGTCGTTGGCTCGATGACCGCCATTGGCGATGTTGAAGGTCGCAACATCCTTATCGTTGATGATATGATTGACACAGCAGGTACTATCTGTATGGCTGCAAATATGTTGATGGAGCGTGGCGCAAAGAGTGTGCGTGCAGCAATTACCCACCCTCTATTGTCGGGTAAGGCATACGAGCGCATCAACGAGAGCGCATTGCAGGAGGTTATCGTAACCGACACCATTCCTCTCAACCCTGAGAAGGATTTACACAAATTTACCGTGCTTTCGTGCGCTGACATCATTGCTGAGTGCATCGAGCGCGTACACAACTATCAGTCTATCTCTCCACTCTTCTACAAGTCGTAGAGGTTGCTAAATATAAAATAGTAAGTGGCTGTCTCAATTTTGGATTGGACAGCCACTTACTATTTTGTTGTGCCGAGAGCTAAAACGCCTCATTGAATGAAAACACTGCGCCGTGGATAAGTTTGCCTCGATGGTCGCGACCTCCAAAGCCATAGTCAAGGCGAATAGTGGCTCCGCGTCTCAACGCATAGCGCAGGCCGACACCATAGCTCGGTAGCGTTTCGTGCCAATCGAACTCGCCAAACGAGGAGAATATATTTCCTGCTCCACCCCACGCCACAGCACCAAAGCCTTTATATATCTTTTGGCGCAACTCTGCCTGCAAGGTTATGGCGCATAGGTCATTAAATCGACCTGCGTAGTAGCCACGCATAGCCTGCGTGCCACCTATTGTGGCGTTGTACACCCAAGGTGTGCCTTTACTATTCCACTCGCCTCGCAGGTCGAATGCCAGCACCGCACCACGCCACAAGCGTTGGTAGTAGTCAGCAACAAGATTTGCACTCCACAATGTTGCACCAATATTATTCATTCCCTTCGGGCGCACCTTGCCCTGCACCGCAATATATACTCCACGCTGAGGATTTGCAATCGCATCGCGCGTATCAAACTCGACATAGAGCGAAATGCCCGTAGCGTTATATTTCACGCGCTCGCCATCAAGACGCGCTAAGAGCTCCGTCTCCGAGGCGTAGCGTTTACCACCAAAGCGACCGAAATGGTAGTTGTAGTCGGCACCAACGCCCACAAACAACCCCTTCGCTACCCTTTGCAGAAATCGAGCATCAACGATAGTGCGCGAAGCGAGATATCTGAGCGATGAGTTCGACACCGCGGCATCGTAGCCCACGCCCCAAAAGTAGGTCGGCTGCGAATAGAATTCAGCGTTGTATATAATACGCTGATTGTCATTCTTGAAGATATTGCAACCCTTCACGCCAACTCTATAAAAACCTGTAAGCGAAGCAGTGGCATAGACTGAAAAGTTCGATGCAGGGATATTTCGATTTCTCTTATCGAGGCGATATAACCCCGAAGCCATCACCGCCAAGCCCAACGAAGTTGAGCGCGAGTAGTAGAGCGCAGGCACAAAGCTCATATCGACCTTACGCTCGAAGCTGCTATCCGTACCACTCTCGATTATGTAGTTCGCGAATTTGCGCCACCCCTCGCCACTACGCCTGTTTTGCTGCTTTAACTCTATTGGCGTATATCTATATGCAATAGTATCCCTGTTTGTAACAAGGATACTATCATTTTGAGCTACCGCCTCGACACCGAGTATAGCAAGTAGCGCGAATATAGCTATACGCTTAAACATCAATTAATTACGATACTTATCTACCACCTTATAGAAATTCTCTACACCTGCATCGTCGAGGTCATCCTTAGCACAATAGACCAATTCGCCCTCCTTCGTCACAATCATAATGACGAACTTGTTGTTGCAGTCGCCCAAGCCCCACGCCTTCTTCAAGAGCTGCTGGTCGTCATCGAGAATGGTTGCACCATTCTTTGCTGCACGCTTGCGCGCCATATTGCGCACCATATTCTTTGGAAGTCCTGTATCGGGGAAATTCATCACACCGAAGCCGCGAATAGCCGGACCTGCTGCACGACCATTCTCCTCCAATGCGTCAGAAAGTTTCTTGTTTGCGCCACCCTTCAAATAGCTATCGGGGTCTACATAGAAGATAAGAAGATTTTTCTCTCCAAACTGAGGTAGTGTCGTAGGATTGCCATTAATGTCGTTAATTGTCAAATTCTCGACCTTGCGAGGTTGCGAAAGTTCCTGAGCCTCAACAGCTGATGCTACAAACATTACTGCCAACAATAAAAAGATTTTTTTCATTTTCATATTAGTTTTTTATTCTTTATCGATGCAAATATAGAAATTTTTTCTGAATTTATCAGAATTTCACACTTTTGCGTTTGCGGTCGAGATGCGACTCCAATCCATAGCGACCACTGCCCGACAAAACGAGCGTAATATATATACCTATGTATAATATTTGTCGCTCCACGCCGAGCCATCCAAGCGATGGGTAGATGATGAATATCTCGACAAACATCCCCAGAGCCATAATAAACGCCGCAAAGCGAGTGCCATAGCCCAAGATTATCATCGCGGCAAACAACGCCTCCAAGAGTGTAAAGATAACGAAAGTTGCCCAACTACTATCGAAAAGAAGGGCTGGATAACCCGTCAAAACGAAGTTATAGGTCTGCAACTTATCAATGATATGCAGAGCTATCAACACTCCGACAAAGAGTCTCAGAAAGAGTATCGCTCGATCGATGAAGCGATATTCGTGCAATATTTCGAGGAGTTGTTTCATCATAACAACCCCTATCACGGCAAAAACCAAGCCAAGTAGTAGCGTAGCGAAATTTTAGGAACGCCTAATCTATACCCTACTTCACATATCTCTTCAATGCAGAATCGTAGAGAGTGTCGAGGATATTATAATAGATATCCTCATCGTCTTTCATTGTCAAACTTGTGGCCTTTTCAAGCAATAGGCTATACAATCTCTGTAACTCACTCTCCATCTCCTCCGCATACGACGACGAAGATACGCTCAAATTTCGTCGTTTTACTCTGCAAGCTCCATTTGCAAAAGTATAATACACCCTAATACAGAATAACAAGCTCCGTAAAAGTTTCATTGCTAACGATAATATAATCTAACCTAACTATAACTGCAACCCCCACAGTTGCGATACAAAGATATAGAATTTTAGTCTAAAAAACAAATAAATATGGGTTATAGATAGCTACAAAAAGAGTAGGCGCATCTCGAAAAGAGATACGCCTACTCTTGCAACTGAGCAGGAACTATTTCTTAGCCTCCTCAACAGATACCTTACGGAACTCCTTCAAGAGTTTCGAAAGCTCCAAAGCAGCCTTACGAGCGCGAGTACCTGCAGCTTTGTTGTTCTTCTCTACCTGAGCAGCAGCATTTGCCTGAAAAGCAGCTACTTGTGCATTGATTTGTTCTACTAAGTTTTTCATAACCTTTTAATTTTAGTTTTAATGGTTTATGACACAAATGTAAATTATTTTTTTTTACCAAACAAATTTTTTATGCATAAATTACTATTAAACAATAATTTTTTTCTTTTTAGCGCATCTCATAGGTATATTTTTTGATAAAACGGACAAAACAGACAAATTATTAATTAAAAGATACAGAGTTATGTTTTCCAAATTTAAAATTCTTGTTTCATTGGTTTTGGTAACTATCTTAGCCTCTTGCAAATTGAGAACCAAAGAGGGCAACGAAATGCTATCAATCGAGACTGCAACCATCGTTGGTCGGTCGATGCCATACACCAAGAGTTTCATTGCTCCTATATCAGCCAACTACTCGGCAACTATTCAGCCTCGCATCTCAGGATTTCTGCTCTCCTCGACATTCCAAAATGGTATGCCCGTAAAGCGAGGGCAGCTCATCTTCACTCTCGACGATGCACCGCAACGAGCCAATCGCTTGGCTGCCGAGGCTTCGCTCTCATCGGCAAAAGCTAAGGCTGCCGAGGCTAAACGCAACTACGAGCGCGCCATTCCTCTGGCGCGTATCAACGCCATAAGTCAGACACAGCTCGACCAATACACCGCTGAAAACTTGGCCGCCATTGCCTCGGTTAAATCGGCCGAGCAGACACTACGCAATGCACGACTTGACGAGAGCTACACACGCATATACGCCCCTATCAGCGGCATCATATCATCGTCTGCCGCCACAGCTGGCGACTACATAGGTCCCGGCACACAATTTTCGACCTTGACTACCATACAGAGCATCGATACCGTAGCCGTAGATTTGGCTATTCCGATGCGCGAATATCTCGCCGCATCGGGGCGTACGGCCTTTTCGTACGACAACGGCTCGCTACTCTCGGATATACGCCTGCGTATAGCAGATGGTAGCGAGTACCCCGAAAAGGGGTTTTATAAATACACACGACAGAGCATCGCTGCCGAGATGGGAACGATAGTTATTGTTGTCGGTTTCCGCAATCCCAACTACGCCCTAAAAACGGGGCAGTTTGCTCGCGTTACCGCCTCGCTTGGTGCAGATAAGGAGCGCATCGTCGTTCCTCAACGCGCCGTAACACAGATACAGAATATCTCCTCCGTATGGGTAATTCGCCCCGACAGCACAGCCGAGTATCGAGAGGTGCAGTTGGGCAACACAGTCGGTGAGTGGTGGATTGTGGAGAGTGGGCTCAACAAGGGCGAGGTCGTCGCTACAACAGGCTTACAGAAGCTCCGCAACGGGATGAAGGTTTTACCAACAACAAAATAAGCCGATACGAAGATGAAAAACTTTTTTATCCGCCGACCGATATTTGCCATATCGCTATCCGTAGTTATTGTTCTGCTGGGAGCTATCTCCATAGGTAGCCTATCGATTGAGCAATATCCCGACATCACACCTCCCGTAGTGGAGGTTACGGCAACCTACGAGGGTGCCGATGCCGAGACGGTAAATAATGCCGTAGCGACACCCATAGCCGAGAGTATTATGGGTGTGAGCGATATGCTCTATATGCAAGCTACGAGTTCAAACGATGGCTCGATGACCTTGCAGGTAACATTCGATATCGGCTCCGATGCCGACCTCGATGCCATCTTCACGCAAAACAATGTCGCTACGGCAATGGCGAAGCTCCCCTCATCCGTAACGGAGCAGGGTGTTGTTACACGCAAGACGCAGACCGGATTTTTGATGGTCTATGCCTTGTATAGCGATGGGCGCTACGATGAGAATTTCCTCTCGAACTACGCCTACATCAACCTCGAAAATGAGTTGCTGAAAATCAACGGTATCGGCAAGGTGGAGATTATGGGTGCGGGAGAGTACGCTATGCGTGTATGGCTACGCCCCGACCTCCTTGCCTACTATAATATATCGGTAAGCGAGATTCTCAACGCCATCGCCGTAGAGGCGGGTATCTACCCTGCCGGTCAGTTTGGAGCTGAGCCAACACCGCCTTCTACGCAATACACCTACACGGTAACGATGCCTCGTCAAATCTCCTCGCCCGAAGAGTTTGGCAACATTCTACTGCGTACTACCGACACTGGTACGCAGGTGCGACTGCGTGATGTGGCAACTGTGGAACTCGGCAACCAAAACTATGGTGCAAGTTCGCGATTTGGTGACAAGCCGACAACCATCATATCAATCTATCAAGAGCCAAACTCCAACGCCGTAGCCCTTGGCGAGGCGGTCAAAGCGAAGATGACTTCGCTTGCTGAGCGTATGCCCGATGGCGTGGAGTATGAGGTATTGGTCGATGGAACGAAGAGTATCTCGGCAGGTATTCGCGAGATTTTCGAGACATTGATTATCGCCCTTATCTTGGTAATTTTGATAATATTCCTCTTCTTGCAGGATTGGCGAGCCACGCTGATACCACTTATTGCTATACCCGTTTCGATTATCGGAACATTTATGGTCTTTCCGCTGTTGGGCTTTACGATAAATATCGTGTCGCTGCTCGGTTTGGTGCTCTCGGTGGGTTTGGTCGTTGATGATGCTATCGTCGTGGTCGAGGCTTCGCAAGCAGGCATTGAGCGCGGACTTTCGCCCGTAGCAGCCACCGAGGAGGCGATGAGTAAGGTGACATCGCCAATTATCGCCACAACCATTGTCTTGTTGGCTGTATTTCTGCCAATCTCCTTTTCAGGAGGTATCTCGGCACGACTATTTCAGCAGTTTGCCGTTACAATTTCGGTATCGGTAATCTTCTCTATGATAAACGCCTTGTCGCTCTCGCCTGCCCTCTGCGCACAGTTGTTGCGCCCACGCAAGGAGCGCAAAACGGGCTTTTTCGGTGCATTTAACCGACTATTCGACAAGAGTATGGGGCAATATGGAGCAACCATAAGTCGCGTTGTTGCTCGCTGGCGCACCACAATAGCCGTGGTGGCAATTATGGCGGTGGCGATAGTTGCGATGTTGCGCCTATTGCCGCGCGGTTTTCTACCTGAGGAGGACCAAGGCTTTTTCACTATCTCGGTAAATGCTCCCGACAACACAGCCCTCGCGCGCACCGAGCAGATTATGGCAAAGGTGGACTCTGTAACCAAATCAACACTTCCAATCGTGGAGAGTACGGGCGTGGTTTCGGGCTTTAATATGATTTCGGGCGTGGCAGCAACAAATAGCGGCGTTGTATTCGTTAAACTCACTGACTTCGACAAACGAAAGATGTCGGCAATGGAGGCGGTAGCCAAATTAAACGAGGTGTTGTACTCAGCCATCCCCGAAGCGGAGTGCGGAGCCTTTATCTCGCCCTCGATACCTGGTCTGGGTGTAACTTCGGGTGTAACATTCGAGTTGCAGGACAGAGCAGGCAGAGGTATCGACTATCTCGCCGAGCAGAGCGACAGACTCCTCGCGGCACTTCGCAAGGAGCCACGCATCAAGTCGGCAACAACCGAGTTCCGCAATGGCGTAGCGCAGAAGCACCTCGATATCGACAAACAACACGCTCTGATGAGTGGCATTTCGCTCTCATCGCTCTATGCCGAGACGGCAGCCCTGCTCGGAGGTCGAATGATAAACAACTTCAACCTCTACGGTCGTCTGTACCAAAGTTATTTGCAGGCTGCGCCCGAATATCGTGAGAGTGCCGCTTCACTCGAAGGCTACTTCCTCAAAAACGGCAATGGCGAGAGCGTGCCCCTCACCTCGTTTGTCGAGGTGCGCGACACTACGGGCGTGCAGTATGTTTCGCAGTTCAATCTCTATCGTTCGATTGGCATAAATGTAACCCCTGACGAGGGTGTCTCTACGGGGCAGATAATGGATAGAATAGAGCAGATAGCCGACAACACCCTGCCCGATGACACCGCCATCGCTTGGAGTGGTGTATCGTTCCAAGAGCGCGAGGAGGGCGGCAAAGGCGGTTGGGTATTTGCAATAGCCTTTATCTTTGTATTCTTCACCCTCTCGGCCTTGTACGAGAGTTGGAGTCTGCCACTATCAATTGTTACGGGCGTACCACTTGCAGTGCTTGGAGCGTTGTGTGGTGTGGGTTTGGCGCACCTTATAGAGCCGAAATTCATAAACGATATCTATATGCAGATTTCGTTGGCAATGCTGATAGGCTTGGCTGCCAAGAACTCAATCCTTGTGGTCGAGTATGCCGACAAACTCTTTCACGAGGAGCGACAATCGCTACTCGATGCTACGGTAAATGCCGCCAAGATGCGAGTCAGACCAATTTTGATGACAGCCTTTGCCTCCATTCTCGGAATGTTACCGTTGGTATTCGCTTCGGGCGTATACTCTACGGCGCGCAACATTATGGGTGTGTCGTTGGTCGGAGGATTGCTCTTTGCCACCATCTTTGGCGTGCTACTCTACCCTGCGCTCTACTATATGGTTGGCAAAATTGCTCGATTTGAAAAACAATAGAAAGGAGGTTTTATTATGCGTAGAATACCATATATATTATTAGTGCTTATAGTTGCGAGTTGTAACCCAAGACTCTCCTCGCCAAGACTCTCCACTCACCACGAATATATCTTCGGCGCGAACTTCTCGAACGACTCGATAACGCTCAGTCGCGACTGGTGGCAGATGTTTGGCGACACCACTCTCAACCGCCTTGTTACACGCGCCTTGGCGCAGAATAAGAATATAGCCATCGCAGCCTCGCGCATTGAGGAGGCACGGCACAACCTTGTCGTAACACGCTCGACCTATTGGCCATCGATTTCGGGTACAATATCTGCCGAAGGCAAATACGAGAGCGCAACCGACAATATCGCCCAGTCCTACAAAATTCTTCCACAGGCGAGTTGGGAGATACCACTATTCGGCTCGTTGCGCCACGCCACCAAGGGGGCAAAGGCGGCAATTGACTACGAGGTGTGGCAATATCGAGGTGTACGCCTTGCCCTCGAAGCCGAAGTAGCAACCACCTACTTCACACTGTTGCAGTATCGGCAGGATTTGAAGATTGCCAAGCGTAGTAGCGAGTTGCGCCGCGAGATGGTTACACTTATAGACTCACTCTACAACTACGGCTTCGCTTCGGGCGTAAATCTCGAACAGGCACAGAGCCTGCTCTACACCGCCGAGGCGGATATTCCACTCTACGAACGAGCCATAGCTCAGACACTCCTCTCGCTTGCAACGCTTACGGGCGATACGCCCGATGCGTTTATTGATGTAGGTATTGAGGGTAGCTCGGCCATAACAAACGACTATCAGCCATACGATATCACTATCGGTGTTCCTTCCGATATCCTGCACCGCCGCCCTGATGTGATGTCGGCATACTACACGATGCAGCAAAGTGCTGCAAATGTCGGTTTGGCTCGTTCGGCACGACTTCCTTCGGTAACGCTCACTCTCTTTGGCGGTACCGCCACCGACAAGGTGAGCAAACTATTTTCAAGCAAGGGATGGGTGGCAGATGCTATGGCCTCTATTGCACAACCGATATTTAACTTCGGAGGGTTACGCCGCCGCGAGTTGGCAGCACGCGAAGCCTATCAACAGAGCCTGCTCGCCTACGAGCAGAGTTATATCGAGGCGTTGAGCGATGTGGAGAGTTCGTTGGTGGCGATAACATCTTCACGCGAGGAGTTGTTGCGATATGCTGGGTTGGTAAAGTCGTATCGCAATATCGCCATTATGACCTATTCGCTCTATCGCAACGGATTGTCGGGCTACCTCGATGTTATTGATGCCGAGCGTTCGCTCTACACCTCGCAGATGCAGTTCGAGAACTTGGTAGCACAGCAATATATAAACTATATAAACCTCTGCAAGGCATTGGGAGGAGGATACTAGTTAGAGAATTGAGAATTGAGAATTGAGAACTGACGCAGCGGAGCGAGAGCAGAGGGCAAAGCTGTTTGCACTATGCCGAGCCGCAAGGAAGAAAAGCCTGCGAAGCAGGGTTAATTAAGAACTGACGCAGCGGAGCGAGAGCAGAGGGCAAAGCTGTTTGCACTATGCCGAGCCGCAAGGAAGAAAAGCCTACGAAGCAGGGTTAATTGAGAACTGACGCAGCGTAGCGAGAGCAGAGGGCAAAGCTGTTTGCACTATGCCGAGCCGCAAGGAAGAAAAGCCAACGAAGCAGGGTTAATTAAGAGTGAAAAACAACTTTAAACTCTGCACTTTAACTAAAAAAGCAAAACCCTCCTTTGCAGGAGAGTTTTGCTCTATTTTTGTTGTACCCTTCGGAATTAGAAGCAGTAAGTTGCCGAAACACCGAGGTTGCAAAGACCATAATTAAAGAATCCTACACTATGA
>SUZP01000047.1 GCA_015059865.1 Rikenellaceae bacterium
CTACCTTTGTGCTCGTAGTTAGTTGGCTTAATTACGACCTTCATGTAGTCTCCTATGTAGAATTTCGTAATTTTCGTAAAAACTAACACTGAAAATCAGTGAGTTAAAAATAAAGCCTGCCTAACTATCAGGTCGGGACTCTCCTATATATAAAAGTAGGTATCCTACTTCTGGTTGAGAGCAGCGTGAGCCGCTGCCAAGCGTGCGATAGGCACACGGAATGGCGAACAACTTACATAGTTCAAACCTGCGTAGTGGCAGAACTCTACCGACGATGGCTCACCACCGTGCTCACCACAGATACCGCACTTCAAGTCAAGACGAGTCGAACGGCCCTTCATAACAGCCTCACGAACGAGCTGACCTACGCCATTGCGGTCGAGAACCTTGAATGGGTCTGCCTTGATGATATTCTTGTCGAGATATACAGGCAAGAACTTAGCGATATCGTCACGCGAGAAGCCGAGAGTCATCTGAGTCAAGTCGTTAGTACCGAACGAGAAGAACTCTGCAACCTCTGCAATCTGGTTAGCTGTTACAGCTGCGCGTGGAACCTCAATCATAGTACCTACGAGGTAGTCAATCTTGTCGTTACGCTCTGCAAACACCTCGTTAGCTACGCGGTCGATTATATTCTTCTGGTAGCGCAACTCCTTGTGGTTTCCTACGAGTGGAACCATAATCTCAACCTTAACAGGGGTTCCGGCAGCCTTAACATTCATTGCAGCCTCGATGATAGCGCGTGCCTGCATCTCGGTAATCTCTGGATAGGTGTTACCAAGACGGCAACCACGGTGTCCGAGCATAGGGTTTACCTCGTGCAAAGCCTCAACCTTAGCAGCCACCTTCTCGTAGGTGATGCCCATCTCCTCAGCCATCTCACGCTGCTCTTTCTCGGTCTGTGGAGCGAACTCGTGCAATGGTGGGTCGAGCAGACGAACGATAACTGGATAGCCCTTCATAACCTTGAACAAGCCCTCGAAGTCACCACGCTGCATAGGGAGCAACTTAGCCAATGCTACACGACGACCAGCCTCATCGTCTGACAAAATCATCTCGCGGATAGCCTTGATACGGTCACCCTCGAAGAACATATGCTCTGTACGGCAAAGACCGATACCCTCTGCACCGAAAGCAAATGCCTGCTCAGCGTCGCGTGGAGTGTCAGCATTTGCGCGTACCTTCAATACTGCGTACTTGCCAGCCAATTCCATCAACTTACCGAAGTCGCCATCGAGAGCAGCCTCCTTGGTTGCCACCTGACCGAGGTAAACCTCACCAGTCGAACCGTTCAACGAAATCCAATCGCCCTCCTTGATAGTGAGGCCATTAATCTTGATTGTACGAGCCTTGTAGTCGATATCCAACTCACCTGCACCCGATACGCAGCACTTACCCATACCACGAGCAACTACGGCTGCGTGCGAGGTCATACCGCCACGAGCAGTCAAGATACCTGCTGCATCGAGCATACCCTTCAAATCCTCAGGCGAAGTCTCGATACGAACGAGAATAGCCTTCTGGCCAGTCTCAGCCAACACCTTCTCAGCGTCGTCAGCGAAGAATACTACTGGACCGGTAGCAGCACCCGGCGAAGCAGGCAAGCCCTTAACTACGACCTTTGCATTCTTGATAGCAGTCTTGTCGAATACTGGGTGGAGCAACTCGTCGAGCTTCTCAGGCTCGCAGCGCAAAACTGCGGTCTTCTCGTCGATAAGGCCCTCTGCCAACATATCCATAGCAATCTTCACCATTGCGGCACCGGTACGCTTACCGTTACGGCACTGCAACATCCAAAGCTTGCCATCCTGAATGGTGAACTCGATATCCTGCATATCTGTGAAGTACTCCTCCAAGTGGTGCTGAATCTCGTTCAACTCCTTGTATACATCAGGCATAACCTCTTCGAGCGAAGGATACTTCTCAGCACGCTCCTCCTCAGAGATGTTCTGAGCCTTAGCCCAACGGCGCGAGCCCTCGATAGTAATCTGCTGTGGTGTGCGGATACCTGCAACGACATCCTCACCCTGTGCATTTACGAGATACTCACCATTGAAGATATTCTCACCAGTTGCAGCGTCACGCGAGAAGGCAACACCAGTAGCCGAGCTGTCGCCCATATTACCGAATACCATCGCCTGAACATTTACTGCTGTTCCCCACTCTGCCGGGATGTTGTTCAACTTACGATAGAGGATAGCGCGCTCGTTCATCCACGAACCGAATACTGCGCAGATAGCACCCCAAAGCTGGTCCCAAGGGTTTACTGGGAAGTCCGAACCGGTCTGCTCCTTAACGGCAGCCTTGAACTTCGCAACCAATACCTTCAAATCCTCGGTTGTCAAATCGGTATCCATCTCGACACCGCGCTCCTCCTTCAACTCGTCGATAATAACCTCGAATGGGTCTTGGTCCTCCTTCGATACTGGCTTCATACCGAGAACGACATCACCGTACATCTGTACGAAACGACGGTACGAGTCCCAAGCGAAGCGTGGGTTGCCCGAAAGCTGAGCAACAGCCTCAACAGCCTCGTCGTTCATACCGAGGTTGAGGATTGTATCCATCATACCCGGCATCGAAGCACGAGCACCCGAACGAACCGATACGAGGAGTGGTAACTCCTTGTCGCCGAACTTACGGCCTGTCAAAGCCTCGACACGCTTGATAGCAGCCTCAACATCTGGGCGAAGCATCTCGATAATAGCAGCCTGACCGTGCTGGTAGTACTCTGTACAAACATCGGTTGTGATAGTAAATCCCGGAGGTACCGGAATGCCAATAAGGTTCATCTCGGCGAGGTTTGCACCCTTACCACCGAGCAACTCTCTCATCTTGCCATTTCCCTCGGCCTCTTTGTTACCGAAGAAATAGACGCGCTTTACATTTGTCATAGCAAAATTGTTTTAATTATTAATATGAAAGAAAAATTTACTTAGTATTTCTCAACTCAATCTGTTACTAACTAACAAAATTAGCAATTTTTTCTACAAAAACAAACAATATTGTCGTTTTTGCAGAAAAAGAAACCTATTAAGGGGCACAAATGTAGTGTTTTTTGTTGGTTTTATAAAATAATTATAGTTAAAAAACGGATTTTTTAACTTTTTTTACCTTTAACATTACTTTTTGCGCTGTTCGCTCGTTTCTCCTCTATCTCTTTGGTTGCAACACGATATATGGTACAATCATCTCCTCCATCGAGATACCACCGTGCTGGAAGGTGTCGCGATAGTAGCGGATGTGGCGATTGGCATCGTTGTTATAGACCAAGAAGTCGTTGTTGTAGGCGAAGATATAGCTTGATGTGAGATTTGATGATGGCAGTTGCACCTCCTCAGGTTTTGTAATCTCGAATACCTCCTTGCGATTGTAGGCGAGGTTGCGCCCTGTCTTGTAGCGCAGATTTGCCGATGTTTCGCGGTCGCCCGTAACCTTCACAGGGTTATCCACGCGCACAGTGCCGTGGTCGGAGGTTATAACTACGGTGTGTCCACGCTCGGAGAGCATCTTCAACAGCGTGAATAGCTCCGAGTGTTCAAACCACGAGCGCGTGAGCGAACGGAACGAGGCATCATCCTCGGTGAGCTGGCGGATGATATCTGTCTCGGTGCGTGCGTGCGAGAGAATATCGAGGAAGTTGTAGACGATAACCGAGAAGTCGGCATCGTATACGCGCTGAATGTTGTCGATGAGTTTGCGACCTGCTTCGGGGCGTATGAGTTTGTCGAATGACCACTTGTACCGCTTGCCCGACTGCGCAATCTGTCGTGCGAGGAACTCCTCCTCGTATTGATTCTTTCCACCCTCCTCATTGTCGTTCAGCCACTTTTGCGGCATCAACTTATCTATCGCTAACGGCATCAAACCTGCAAAAATAGCATTTCGAGCGTACTGCGTAGCAGTAGGCAATATGGCGCAGTAGAAGTCGTCGGTGGCAATATCGAAGTAGCCGCGCAACATTCCGCTTATGGCACGCCATTGGTCGTAGCGGAAGTTGTCAATAAGGAGTAGGGTGGTCTTGGCATTGTTATCTACGATAGGGAAGATGTTGCTACGCATCAGCGTATGCGACATCACGGGGGTATCCTCGTCGCGCGAGTTAATCCAACCCTTGTAGTTGTCGCAGACGAAGCGACCGAATATGCGGTTTGCCTCTGCCTTCTGATACTGTAAAATCTCGCGTATCGACTCATCTCCACCCGACAACTCGATATCCCAATTTACGAGTTTGCGGTATATTGTACTCCACTGTCGAAAACTCTTGGCGCTCTGCATCGACACCGCGATACGACCAAACTCTGCACGATAGTCGGCTGTGGTTTGCTCGGTTACAAGCTGCTGTGAATGAACATGTTTCTTGATAAGTGGCAACATCTGCGATGGGTGTACAGGTTTGACGAGGTAGTCGGCAATCTTCGAGCCTATCGCCTTATCCATAATATCCTCCTCCTCGCTCTTCGTAACCATAATTACAGGCGTTGTCGGGCGTATATCTTTGATAAGAGGCAGGGTTTCGAGTCCCGTCATTCCGGGCATCATCTCGTCGAGAATAATCACATCGTAGGCCACCTCCGTAGCCATATCTATTGCATCGTAACCATTATTGCAGATATCCACCTCGTATCCCTTCGATTGAAGCAATAGGATGTGCGGTTTCAGCAACTCTATTTCGTCATCTACCCAAAGAATCTTTACCATACTCTATCTCCTTTTTGCAGCAAAAACATTGCGTATTGTGGGGTATGTATTGCGCAGGTTCTCCTCGACCTCCGCCTCCGAACACCACTTAGCGCAGACGATACCCTCTTCACTCTGTGGCTTGGTGTTGGTGCGCTTGGCTGCGAGTTCAAACCAGCTTGTGCGTTTCAACTCCCACACTCCATAAACGCCGTAGGCGTGGAGAGTATTGCACAAAAATCGAACAATTTTTGCCCCCTCAACACCTGTCTCCTCGGCAATCTCGCGCACGGCGCACTCCTCCTCGCTCTCGCCGCTGTCGATATGTCCTTTGGGGAGGTCCCAACGGTTGTTGCGATAAATCATCAGGCTCTCGCCCTCCTCGTTGCAGACTATGCCGCCTGCTGCTTCGACAAACTTAAACTCGGCAATAAATCGCTCCTTCACAGCCTCGATGGCTAAATCGTAGACTTCGACGATGTTTGCAGTTTCAAAAACTTTTAGTAAATTCGCCCTTGAAAGTTCAGACGAGGGCAGACGAACAGCCCCCTCCGTGGAGGTTGATTGGTCGGTGAGAATAAGTGTTTTATCGGCAAAAAATATATCTGTCTGCATCTGCGTTACACTATTTGGTTAAGACAAAGATAAGAAATTTAATGAAAATAATAGAAATGAAGAGTAAAATTATTGCTATGGCATTATTAGTTTCGGGACTTATGGGGTGTACCACAGCCCCTGAGCCCCTTGTGGTGGATAACGCGCTGACAGCGGAGGAGGTTGCAGCAGCACGATTTACACCTGAGGTGATGTGGAAGATGGGGCGTATTGGCGAGAGCGCACTCTCGGCAGATGGAAATACGCTTCTCTACACCCTTACACGCTACAATATGGAGGCAAACAAGGGCGTGAAGGTTATCGTTAGTCGCGACCTCACAACGGGCGAGGAGCGCGAACTTACAGACTGCACAGCAAGTTCATCGTCGCCTGTGTGGAGTGCAGATGGTAAGGATATCTGGTTTGCGACGAGTCGCAGTGGTGATATGCAGCTGTGGAAGATGCAGGCCGATGGCTCGCAGCCGAAGCAGATTTCCAATGTTGAGGGCGGCATCGAGGCGTTTGGTATTGCTCCCGACGAGAAACATATCTACTACACGAAGTTTGTTCACACCAAGGATATCAACTCGGAGGATGTGCACAAGGATATGGCAAAGTCAAACGCTCGCATCTATGATGACTTGATGGTGCGCCACTTCGACTATTGGGACAAGGGTGACTATCTCCACATCTTTGTTGCTGACCTGTTGGCAAATGGTGTTGGCACGGGCAAGGATATCACGGGCGAGGATGCAGCGTGGGATACTCCGCTTGCTCCATACTTCGACCACGCTGAGCTTGCATGGAGCCCCGATGGCAAGCAATTGGCCTACACCTGCAAGCCATTGACGGGTGCCGAGTATGCCGTATCGACCGATTCGGATATTTTCATCTATAATCTTGAAAATGAGACTACTCGCAACCTATGCAAAGATATTGCACACCATCCTTTTGTGGGTTACGATAAGTATCCCGTATGGTCGCCAAGCGGTACGAAGATTGCCTTTCGTTCGCAGGAGCGCCCGGGCAACGAGTCGGACAAGGAGCGTCTTATGGTATACGACCTCACTACGGGCGATGTTAAAGAGTTGACCGCCGACTTTGCTCATTTTGCAACCGAGGTTGTATGGGCAGATGAGGAGACTCTCTACTTTATCTCCCCAATCGAGGCTACGCAGCAGATTTGTCGTGTTAAGGCAGATGGTACGGGCGGTGTCGAGGTTGTCACCAAGGGCGACCACGACATCAAGAGTTTGCAGATGCGTGGTGGTCGTTGTGTAGCCCCTGTGACGACGCTTTCGATGGCTACCGAGATTTTCGAGGTAGACCTCAGCAATGGGGCGATGACAAAGATTACAGGCGTAAACGACCATATATACAATAGTATAAAGATGGGTGAGGTACAGAAGCGTTGGATTAAGACCACCGATGGCAAGCAGATGCTCACTTGGGTTATTCTTCCGCCAGATTTCGATGCAACGAAGAAGTACCCGACACTTCTCTACTGCAAGGGCGGTCCTCAGGGCGCGCTTTCACAGTCGTGGAGCTATCGTTGGAACTTCCAACTTATGGCGGCACAGGGCTATGTTGTAGTGGCTCCTAACCGTCGTGGTTGCACCTCGTTTGGACAGGAGTGGTTAGACCAGATATCGGGCGACTACTCCGGTCAGAATATCAAGGACTACCTCTCGGCTATCGACGATGTGGCGAAGGAGAAGTGGTGTGACAAGGAGCGCTTGGGTTGTGTTGGTGCTTCGTATGGTGGATATTCGGTATACTATCTTGCTGGTCATCACCAGAAGCGATTTAAGGCCTTTATTGCACACTGTGGTATCTTCAACTTCGAGTCGATGTATGGCCACACCGAGGAGTTGTTCTTTGTGAATAACGACTACGGAGGCGCATATTGGGATAAGAGCAATAAGGTTGCAATGCGTTCGTATGCCAACTCGCCGCACAAGTTTGTAAATAAGTGGGATACTCCTATTTTGATTATTACGGGCGAGAAGGATTATCGAGTACCTTACTCGCAGTCGCTCGAAGCCTTCACAGCAGCGCGTCTACATGGCATCCCTGCACGCTTGGTGTCGTATGCCAACGAGGGACACCAAGTCTTCAAGCCACAAAACTCGATTGTTTGGAACAGAGAGTTTTTCGGTTGGTTAGATAAGTATGTTAAGTAGTAGGTAGTGTAGAGATTATTCACTTCTCTTTGCAAAATCGGGATGGCTAAAAGGTAAATTAGCCATCCCGATTTTATTCGGAATCATCTATTTTAGGTGTATGAGGTTTGGACAATGGCTAAAAGCCTAATTGTCAATTGTCAATTGTCAATTGTCAATTTATCGAGCATAGCGAGATACTTGTCCTCCTTCTTGTGCATCTGCTTCTCGGTGCGAGGGGTTTTATCCTTCTGACCGCAGAGGTGTAAAACACCGTGAACTATCACTCGCAACATCTCTTGGCGTGCTGTTGCGCCATAGAGTCGGGCGTTATCTCGTACTGTCTCTACATCTATATATATATCGCCCGCGATATAACCCTCTTTGAGGTCGCTATCATCGAAGGTGATAATATCGGTGAAGTAGTCGTGACCGAGGAACTCGATGTTCATCGCACGATGACGCTCTGCCGAGCAGAAGACATAGTTTATCTCGGCTATCGAGTAGCCGCCCTCTTGCTGTGCCACCTCGCGCAACCAGCGGCGCATAACTCTCTTTTGAGGTAGACGATAGTTGCAATCGTCGGTATAGAAGTTTATATTCATACCGCAAATGTACATAAAATTCTAAAATTTTATGTACATTTGCATTAACAAAAAACTCAATCTATGAAGATTAACTATACGCAGCTTGCAAAAACAGTGGCTATTTGTGCTGCACTTTTTGGTGCATCATACCTTATTGGATATGGCATTGGTCGAGGAATTAGAAAAATCAAAGATATGACAGAAGTTTTGAAATACCCCGAAACAGCCCGTGAGGGGGTGGTGGATAACTACCACGGAACAGAGATTGCCGACCCTTATCGTTGGCTCGAAGATGACAACTCGGAGCGCACAGCCGAGTGGGTAAAGGCGCAGAATGAGGTTACATTCTCCTACCTCAACTCGCTCCCACAGCGCAAGGCTATTCGTGAGCGATTGGAGGAGTTGTGGAACTACCCAACGCAGAGCGCACCTGCAAAGCGTGGCGAGTGGTACTACATTTCGCGCAATAGCGGTCTGCAAAACCAGAGCGTCATCTACCGCAAGCGCAACCTCTCGGACACCGCGGAGGAGGTTTTCTTCAACCCTAACACCCTCTCGGAGGATGGCACGGTGGCACTCAACACGGGAACATTTACCAAAGATGGTCGCTACTTCGCCTATTCGCTCGCCTCGGCAGGCTCGGATTGGGTGGAGATTTTTGTTCTCGACACCAAAACAATGAAACCCCTTGCCGACCACATCAAGTGGGTGAAATTCTCGGGTGCTTCGTGGACTCGCGATGGTCGCGGCTTCTATTACAGCGCCTACGATGCCCCGAAGGAGGGCGATGGCGTATATTCGGCACAAAACACCAACCAGAAGGTCTATTTCCACCGCCTCGGCACCAAGCAGGAGGAGGATATTTTGATATTTGAGGACAAGAAAAACCCTCTACACTACCATCACGGAGGCGAGAGCGAGGACGGCAAGTGGCAGTTTGTTACCTCTTCGGCAGGTACTTCGGGTACGCAGCTGCTCTACAAACGCACCTCGGAGCGCAAGTGGCGCACAATGTTCAAAGGTTTCGAGTACGACTACTATCTGCTCGACTGCTACAACGATGAGGCGATGATTATGACCAACGACCACGCAGCAAACTATCGCCTCGTAGGTGTAAATCTCGTTACGGGCGAGCAGTACGACATTATCCCAGAGGGTAGCTCACTGCTCGAAGCGGTGGGTATGGCTGGCGACTACCTCTTTGCCGAGTATCTGATTGATGCACAAAATAAAATCTTCCAATACGACCGCAAGGGCAACCTTGTGCGCGAGGTTGAGTTGCCGATTATCGGCTCGGTGGGTGGTTTCGATGGCGAGCGTGAGGATAAGGAGGTCTACTATGCCGTAACCAACTACACCACCCCGGGAACTATCTATCGCTACGATATCGAGAGTGGCAAGAGCGAGTTGTACCACCGTGCAGAGGTTAAGTTCGACAGCGAGAAGTACGAGACCGAGCAGATTTTCTTCGAGAGCAAAGATGGTACCCGTGTGCCGATGTTCGTATCGCACAAAAAGGGGTTAAAACTGAATGGTAAAAACCCTTGCTACCTCTACGGTTATGGTGGCTTCCAAATCAACCTCACCCCATCGTTCTCGACTACGGCGGTGATGTTTATGGAGCAGGGCGGCGTATGGTGCGTAGTTAATCTGCGTGGCGGCTCGGAGTATGGCGAGGAGTGGCATAAAGGCGGTATGTTGGAGAACAAGCAGAATGTCTTTGACGACTTTATCGCCGCTGCCGAATACCTTATCGACAAGGGCTATACATCGAGTAAAAAACTCGCTATTGCAGGTGGCTCGAATGGTGGTTTGTTGGTGGGTGCGTGTATGACACAACGCCCTGACTTGTACGCTGTTGCACTGCCTGCGGTTGGTGTGTTGGATATGTTGCGCTACCACCGCTTTACAATTGGTCACGGCTGGGTTGTGGAGTACGGCTCCTCAGATAACAAAGAGCAATTTGGCTATCTTTTGAAATATTCGCCACTGCACAATCTGCGTGAGGGGGTGGAGTACCCTGCAACGCTTATTACTACGGGCGACCACGATGATAGAGTTGTGCCGGCGCACTCGTTTAAGTTTGCAGCCGAGTTGCAGCACTGCCACAAGGGCAAAAATCCTGTCCTTATCCGCATAGATACCAACGCAGGACACGGCGCAGGCAAGCCGACCTCGAAGCGCATCGAGGAGGTGGCAGATACCTTTGCGTTTGTGTTTGAGAACACAAACACCAAGTATAATTGACAATTGACGAATTGACAATTGACGAATTGACAATTAAAGGAAGATGTTATATGGAGATATTAGAATTACGCAGCAAGAAGGTCTTTGAGTTTTTGGAGGCGCACGGGATAAAATACGAGGTCTATTTTCACCCTGCCTCGCCGACAATTGATATTGCCAAACAGTATTGGCGCAACGACGGCTCGGTGCACTGCAAAAACCTCTTTTTCCGCAACCACAAGGGCAATCGCCACTACTTGGTCTGCTTCGATTGCGACAGAGATATGGCAATACACGACCTCGAACACCGCCTGCATCAGGGCAAGTTGAGTTTCGCATCGCCACAGCGAATGGAGCGTTACCTCGGCTTGGAGCCGGGCTCGGTGTCGCCCTTCGGACTTATCAATGACGAGGAGAATCACACGCATCTCTTCCTCGACAAGAATTTGGAGAGTGCAGAGAGTCTAAGTTTTCACCCCAACGACAGCCGAGGTACAGTGGTTATCTCGCGCGAGGAGTTTCTGCGCTACCTCGAAGCGGTGGGCAACTCGTGGGAGTTTGTGGAGCTGTATTAGCGGTTGTTAGAGGCGTTAGCGGTTATTAGGGGAAATAGAGAGACATTTTTCGATAAGCTACGCCAAAAATCGAAAATAAAATACTCGTCATTGCGAAGGAGCATAGCGACTGTGGCAATCTCCATTATTGTTTTTAATTGAAAAAGTGGGAGATTGCCACGCTCATTACATTCGCTCGCAATGACGATTTATGATTTTTGTGCGCCACGAGA
>SUZP01000048.1 GCA_015059865.1 Rikenellaceae bacterium
TGATAGTCGCCTCATCGAGCGCCAAATCATCGGCAGTAAGGGCAACCAAAGCAACCAAATGCTTGTTGCGCTCCACAATCAACGACTCGGCTACATGGGGCAGATTGTTAAGTACTGCCTCGACCTCCTCAGGGTAGATGTTTTGTCCGTTGGCGGTGAGAATCATACACTTGCTACGCCCCTTAATAAATACATTGCCCTGCTTGTCGATAATGCCGAGGTCTCCCGTACGCAAGAAACCATCCTCAGTAAAGGCTGCGCGTGTCGCCTCCTCGTTTTTGTAGTAGCCCACCATCACATTCGAGCCTTTGGCCTGTATCTCGCCGACCTTTTTGCTTGGGTTTTCCGAGGCGATGCGTAGCTCCAAACCATCGACTGCGCGACCGCACGAGCCCGCCTTGAACGACTGCCAAGGGGCATACGAGAGGAGTGGCGCGCACTCGGTCATACCGTAACCTACGGTGTAAGGCAGCTTCACCTTGCGCATAACCCTCTCGATTGAAGGGTTTAAGGCGGCACCGCCGAGAATTATCGAGCGCAGATTTCCGCCAAAAGTCGTCAGCAACTGCTTGCGCACCTTGCCGTAGATAAGGTTGCTTACGACGGGTATATTTGTCAGCACGCGCATAGCTGGCTTTTGGAGTATCGGCATAATCTTGCCCTTGAAAATCTTCTCGATAACGAGAGGTACGGTGATAAGCAGATAGGGCTTAACCTCTGCCAACGCCTGCATCAAGAGGGTAGGGGTAGGGGTTTTGCCGAGGAAATAGACATGACCGCCACCACAGATAGGGTAGATGAACTCGAACGCCATACCGTACATATGCGCTAATGGCAACATCGAGATAATCTGGTCGCCATCCTCTACGGCGATATTGTTGAGAGCGAAGTCGATATTTGTCGATATGTTGCGCGAGGTGAGCATCACTCCCTTTGGCTGCGAGGTCGTTCCCGAAGTGTAGTTTATGATGGCGAGGTCGTTAAGGCTCAAATCTTCATACTTGACTACTTCGTGCTTCATCTCCTCAGGATATACAGCAGGGATTGTCGCGATAGCCTCCTCAATCTTGCTGCGCATAGACTCCTCACGCAGATAGAGAATAGAGTAGTCCTCCAAATTTATCACAATGCGTATATTGGGCAACTTCTCCACCTCCATCTCTTCCCAACTCTTTGGCTCGGTGAATAGCACTACGCTGTCGGAGTGGGCTGTGAGGTTTGTGATGGCTTCGGGTGTAAAGTCGTTGAGGATAGGCACCGCCACAGCGCGGTAGGTCGTAGTAGCAAGGAATGCCATAGCCCAACGCGAACTGTTTTTTGCGGCAAGGGCAGCCTTATCTCCTACCTTCACATCGAGCATACGATATATGGTGTGCAGACGCGCAATCTCGGTTGCGAAGTTTGCGAATGTGAATGTTTCCCCCTTGTAGTCGGATAGTGCCTTGGTGTTCCACTTGGCAATCATCGACTCTTGCAGTCGGTCAAGATAGTGTCTCATTTCTTTTGTGATGATTTTTATTTCAATACTGCAAATATCGGATGCAATCTTTAAACCGAAAAATTTATGGTATAGCGGAGCTATTTTAGGGGCGAAATTCTTATAGGGGGTAAAATGCAAAAATAAGTGGTGAAATTTTAACTCTTCACCACTTATCCCTAATCTTTATTGACTAACCATTCGCGAATATTATCTGCATAAGTTCGCGAAATCGGGATGTCTGGCACACCCTCTATGCCGACCTCGATGAACACGCCCTCCTTGTCGCGATGTAGCACCTTGGCGTGGTCGATGTTTATCATATAGGAGCGATGGCATCGCACGATGCGACTGCCGTTGAGGTGCTCTGCTACACGGCTCAGCGTATTGCGCACCATACTCTTTTTTATCTTGTCGCCATTGAGGTAGTAGATGCAGACATAGTTGTCGGCAGACTCTATCGCTACGAGGTTTTCGCGACGAATGGAGAGTCGCATCTCCCCCTTTTCGTCGAGAATTTGCACATAGGCCTTTTGCAGTACCGTTTCGTCGCGCTCAATCTGCTTGCGCAGAGCACTTAATTCGCGCATATTCTCCTGCCAGATAAAGTAGATGTAGCACAACGCATACGGAATAAAGACGATAAGGAATGTCTTGACGAAGGAGTTTCGGAATATCTCCGTAATGGTTTTGGTCGTATCGGTTAAGAGTGTGGCAAGTGTCAAAGCTGTTACCATAGCCAACAACTCGCCAAATATCCAAACTATATAGCCGATGTAGGTCATTGTGTAGCGTTTGGTGTAGAGTCCCATAATAATTCGGCTCGCCGCAGCTATGACCATACCACCCAATACCATTATCAAGGCGATGAGTTGCACGCGCGCCTCACGCGAGATGTCGAATGCACGCAAGAAGCTGTCATCTATGCGGTCGAAATCGAGTGGGCGATAGAGGTTGATAAATATCAAGGCGAAGAATGGCACGAAGAGTACCATCGAAATCTGATTAGCCCTGCTGTATATAAATTTAGGAATAGGCTTTAACATAGCCAACGACCTCTATTTGAAAAACTTATACTGGAAAATCAACATATATACAACCGCCACCGAGATATACGAGTCGGCGAGGTTGAACACAGGTCCGAAGAAGTATCCGCGCGAGTCGAAGAGGAACGAAAGCCACGCAGGGTGGTCGCTCCACTGGAATAGCGGAAAGTAGAACATATCGACCACGCGCCCCATCATAAATGGAGCGTACGAGCCACCAAATTCGGCAATCTGCGCTGGCGTTGAGGCCGAGAAGATAAGGCCATAAAATGCGCTGTCGAGGATGTTGCCGAGCGCGCCTGCGATGATAAGAGCCAACCCTACGAGCACGCCTGTTGGAGCCTTTTGGCGAGCGAGTGTGTAGGTGTAGTAGCATAGACCACCGACGAGTAGAATGCGAAATATGGAGAGAGCCAGTTTTCCCCAGTCGAAGCCTCCCGTCGAGGCTATCTGCATACCGAATGCTGCACCATTATTCTCGACAAAGAGTAGCTGAAACCAGTCGGGGATAACAACAAGAGCCTCTCCCAAGTGGAAATTTGTCTTAACCCAGATTTTGAGAATTTGGTCGGCGACGAGCAGCACTACTACGAGAATGGATATATACCTTACTTTCATAACTCTTGTGTAAATTTTCTGCAAAGGTAATAAAAAGAGGCGAAATGTTATAATTTTGCAAAAAAATGTGTCGATAATTATTAATTATCGGGAAAATTTATAACTTTGTACCCTTAAAGAGTATGAAACAATAGGTTTATGTCGGACTATAAACACAAAATAGGTATTACGCAAGGCGATACCAATGGCGTTGGTTGGGAGGTGATAATCAAGGCGTTATCGCATCCATCGGTGGTGGAATTGTTTACACCTGTAATCTACGGAGCCAAGCATATCGCAGAGTTCTATACGCGCGGATTGAAGGATGTAGAGCCTTTGCATTTCAATATCTGCAACTCGGCTGCGGAGGCTCGCAGAGGTAAGATAAACCTTGTGGAGTGTGGCGCAAAAGATACCCGCATTGAGGCAGGTCGCGCTACCGAGGAGTCGGCAAAGCAAGCGTTGGATGCCCTCGAAAAGGCGAGCTCAGACCTTGTGGCAGGCGACTTAGCTGCGGTGGTTACAGCTCCAATCAACAAGGAGTCGATGCAGAAGGTCGGCTTCGGATTTACGGGACACACCGAGTACTTCGCCTCGAAGGCGGAGGGCGAGCCGATGATGATAATGTGCAGCGAGTTGATGCGTGTGGCGTTGCAAACGGTGCATATCCCCGTAGATAAGGTTGCAGAGTCGCTCTCGGCAGAGGGTATCACCTCGTCGTTGGTGGCGTTGCGTCAGGTGTTGAAGCAGGATTTCGGCATCGTTGAGCCTCGCATTGCGGTACTGTCGCTCAACCCCCACGCAGGGGATGGCGGCGTAATCGGCACCGAGGAGAACGAGATTATCCGACCTGCGGTGCAGGAGGCGTCGAAGCAGGGTGTGTTGGCGTTTGGCCCTTTTGCTGCCGATGGTCTTTTCTTTGGTGAGGAGTACAAGAAGTTCGATGCAATACTCGCAATGTATCACGACCAAGGTCTCACTCCATTTAAGGCGTTGTCGCCTGATGGCGTGAACTATACGGCAGGTTTGAGTGTCGTTCGCACCTCGCCCGACCACGGTACGGCATTCGATATTGCGGGCAAGGATTTGGCTGATGCACAGTCGATGCGCAATGCGATTTACGAGGCGTTGGATATTGTACGCCGCCGCAACGACTACAAGTTTTGGAGTCGCAATCCTCTCGAACATTTCGAGCGCGAAAAAGGTCGAGATGTGTCGATGAAGGACTTGCAGGCCGCAGAAGAGAATTAAATTCGTTCTGATTGGCTCTTTTTGTACGAGTGCTTCGGACTCCAAAATCCTCACATAGGCTTACTATGCTGCGGTTTTGTCGCCTCGCATCGCACAAAAATAGCTCAATCACCTCCGAATTTGAATAGATGGAGGAACATTTTGCATTTTGCATTTTGCATTCTGCATTTTGAATTCTGCATTTTGCATTTTGAATTTTGCATTTAGAAAACCCGCGCAACTGAGCAGTAATCCGTCTCGTGATTGTGGAGCTGTGAAGGCGCAAAATATAAACAATTTAAATTTATAAACTATTATGATTAAAGTTTCGTTTCCCGATGGCTCAGTTCGTGAATTTGAGCAGGGGGTAACAGCCTATCAAGTTGCCGAGAGTATCAGCCCTCGTTTAGCTGCGGACTGTCTGGCTGCTTCGGTAGATGGTGCGACCGTAGATATGTCGCACGCATTGGCGCAGGATTGCGCGATTAAGTTCTTTAAGTGGGATGACAAGGAGGGTAAGCACGCCTTCTGGCACACATCGTCGCACCTCTTGGCTGAGGCGTTGCAGGCGTTGTATCCGGGCATTAAGTTTGGTATCGGTCCGGCTATCGAGCAGGGCTTCTACTACGATGTCGATTCGCCAACACCAATCTTGGAAGCAGACCTCGCGAAGATTGAGGCTAAGATGACCGAGTTGGCTCGTCAGAAGGAGGAGTTGGTGCGTACCGAGGTGTCGAAAGCTGACGCTCTGAAAACCTTCACCGAGAAGGGTGATGAGTACAAATGCGAGTTGATTTCCGACTTGGAGGATGGCACAATCTCGTTCTATACAAATGGTACATTCACAGACCTCTGTCGTGGTCCACATATTCCAAATACAGGCTTTATCAAGGCCATAAAATTGACCTCGGTAGCGGGCGCATATTGGCGTGGTGACGAGAAGAATAAGATGCTCACCCGTATCTATGGCGTATCGTTCCCTAAGAAGTCGATGCTCGACGAGTATCTCACACTGCTCGAAGAGGCTAAGAAGCGCGACCACCGCAAGTTGGGTAAGGAGTTGGAGCTGTTCACCTTCTCGCAGCGCGTAGGTCAGGGTTTACCACTCTGGTTGCCAAAGGGTGCCGAGTTGCGCGACCGCTTGGAGCGCTTCTTGCGTAAGATTCAGAAGCAGTATGGCTACTTGCCTGTAATCACCCCTCCAATTGGAAATAAGGATTTGTATGTCACTTCGGGACACTATGCAAAGTATGGTAAGGATTCGTTCCAGCCTATCCACACCCCAATCGAGGGCGAGGAGTATCTGCTCAAACCGATGAACTGCCCTCACCACTGCGAAATTTACCGCAGCAAGCCGCACTCGTACAAGGACCTCCCTGTTCGTTTGGCTGAGTTCGGTACTGTTTGTCGCTACGAGCAGTCGGGCGAGTTGCACGGATTGACTCGTGTGCGTGCCTTCACTCAGGATGATGCCCACCTCTTCGTGCGCCCAGACCAGCTGTTGGAGGAGTTCGAGAAGGTTATGGATATTGTGCTCTACATCTTCAAGACCTTGAAGTTCGACAACTACACAGCACAGATTTCGTTGCGTGACCCTAATAATAAAGAGAAGTATATCGGCTCTGACGAGAATTGGGAGAAGGCTGAGTCTGCAATTATTCAGGCTTGCAAGGATAAGGGTATGAACGCCGTAGTTGAGTATGGCGAGGCTGCATTCTACGGTCCTAAGCTCGACTTTATGGTTAAGGATGCCCTTGGTCGTAGCTGGCAGCTCGGAACAATTCAGGTGGATTACAACCTCCCTGAGCGTTTCGATTTGACCTACAAGGGTGCTGACGACAAGCTCCACCGCCCAATTATGATTCACCGTGCGCCATTTGGCTCGATGGAGCGATTTGTGGCAGTATTATTGGAGCATACCGCGGGTAAGTTCCCATTGTGGCTCGCTCCTGACCAAGCAGTTGTGCTCCCTATCTCGGAGAAGTATAATGCTTATGCCGAGGAGGTTGTCGCATACTTGAACGAGCGCGATGTTCGTGCGCAGATTGACGACCGCAACGAGAAGATTGGCCGTAAGATTCGCGACAACGAGTTGAAGCGTATCCCTTACCTCTTGATTGTAGGCGAGAAGGAGGCTGCCGAGCGCACCGTATCTGTCCGCGCACAGGGCGAGGGCGACAAGGGCTCGATGACTCTCGAAGAGTATGCAAAATATATGAACAACCTCGTAGCAAAGGAGGTAGAAGCAATATAAGTATAACAATTTTTAATTTTTAATTTTTAATTTAGCTGAAAGCTAATGGCAGGATTTAAACCATTTACGCCACGCCCTGCGGGAGCACCTCGCACAGGCAACCTTCCTCCTCGCGGCCGTCGCCCTGAGAAGGAGAACCCACATCGAATTAATGAAGAGATTACAGCCGACACTGTCCGCATCGTAGGTGACAATGTCGAGCCTAACCTCGTTGTACCAATCTCGAAGGCTCTGCAACTCGCAGATGAGATGGAGTTGGACCTCGTGGAGATTTCGCCTAATGCGCAACCACCTGTTTGTCGCATTGTCGATTACCAGAAGTTCCTCTATCAACAGAAGAAGAAGCAGAAGGAGATTAAGGCGAAGCAGACCAAGATTGTAATCAAGGAGATTCGTTTTGGTCCGCAGACCGATGAGCACGACTTCAACTTTAAACTTCGCCACGCCGAGAACTTCATCAAGGAGGGTGCAAAGGTTAAGGCCTATGTATTCTTCCGTGGTCGTAGTATCGTCTTCAAGGAGCAAGGAGAGATTCTCCTTCTTCGCTTTGCACAAGCTCTCGAAGAGATAGCTAAGGTTGAGGTTATGCCACAGTTGGAGGGGAAGAAGATGAATATGATTCTTGCCCCAAAACCAAAAAAGAACTAAATTTAATTTCTTGTGATAAGCCGCAATCTGCGGCACATCGCTAAAAGTAAACCCCTTCGGGCTGTACGATTTAGTACTATCCCGAAGGGGTTTCTTTTGCGATGTACCACATCTCACGACTTCTGACAAGAAATTGGTGCTAATGGTGAAGCCTTGCGTATTTTGCCTTGCTCTCATCTGCTTAAAAGTTAATTTTTGTAGTGTAAATTAAGCCCCCTTTACAGAAAGGGGGTTTGGGGGATAGGTAACACACTCATACTAATTGTCAAATTAGTATGCTGCGCACTCGGCGCCCGCAGGGCGGTGGGGTATAATATAATTCCGTGATTTTTTCGGAAAAATAGTTGTTTATACAAGATTTTTTCGTATATTTGCACTTAGTTAGAAGGCGAAGGCCTTAAAAATCCCCGCCCCGATTTTATCGGGGGGGGGATTTTTGGCTTTAAATTATTGATTTACAATTGGTTACATAGGTTAATGAGCATTTTTTAATAACACACACACTTTTATAGCACACACTTTTTATTAATTTTTAATTTTCACACACTATGAAGAAATCAATTTTTACATTGATGTCGATTGTTGCGCTATTTGCAGCATCGTGTACTACCGATGCAACATCGGATGTGCAAATGGTAGGTAGTGAGGAGGCTGTCGTTACCTTCTCGGTACAAGCAACTGGTTTAGGTTCGCGTGCCGTGGATATCAACGACGGTAAGAAGGCTACTGAGCTGACCTACGCTATCTACGACAAGGATTGGAATCATCTCCAAACCTACGAAGCTGAGTTCGAGAACGGCTCGCTCGTCAAGGAGCTCTCGCTTCGTCTTGTGAAGAACAAGACCTACAACTTTGTGTTTTGGGCACAAAATCCTAATGTAACTTGTTACACAATGGATTTTGAAACTGCTGGTCAGAAGCCAAGCGTGTCGGTTAATTACGATGCTCTCGTAGCTAACAACGACAACTATGATGCTTTCTTCGGTCAGGAGTTGGCTCTTACAGTGAATGGTACTGTAAACAAGACTGTCTATTTGAAGCGACCATTCGCGCAGATCAACTTCGGTACTGACGACTTGCAGGCTGCTAAGGAGCTTGGATTCGACCTCGCTCAGGCAAAGGTTGCTGTTACCACAATGACCTACTCGAAGTTCTTCTTGAACGATGGTGCTGTTGATGGTGCTACGAGAGAGGTAACTTTCACCGAGGCTGATGCTATCGACAAGACCGCAGCAGATAAGAATTTGAGCACCAAGTCGCACGGTGACTACCACTGGGTATCGATGAACTATATCTTGTGGCCTAATCCTGATGTTGCAGCAGATGCATCGAAGGATTTGTCGCTCTCGAAGTGCGAGATGACAGTCGCTGTAACAGGTCAGACCTCTATTAAAGTAGAGGTACCACAAGCACCTGCACGCCGCAACTGGCGCACAAACCTTGTTGGCTCGCTCCTCACCGAGCAGGGCAATATCAAGGTTGAGATTCTCCCTGAGTTCGAGGAGGAGCAGAATATTTCGCTGCCTTTGAGCTACAACGCAGAGACTAACACATTGGAGGTGCGTGGTTCTGAGGCATTCTTGGAGATTATCAAGTGGTCGAATGACTCTGCTGCACGCACTAATGCTTTGGAGAACATCCTCGGCAAGGATAGCGACGCTAACCTCGAGACATTCGAGGGTATGACCATCGAGTTGTACAGCGATGTAGATTTGAATGTAGGCATGAATAATGGCGAACGAATCTCGGTTGAGCCAATCTGTAATAAAGGCGAGTTTAAGGGTACGCTCGACGGAAATGGCTACACCATCAAGAATCTATATCAGAGTGGTTGGGCATTTGGCTACGATTGGTACAACTACGGCTGCCTTGGTCTATTCTACTCTGTGAGAAATGCAACCGTAAAAGATGTAACCCTTTCGGGCTTTGAAGGTCAGGTAGAGGGAGGTAACCTCGGATTCGTTGCAGGACTTGCTTATGGCGATACAACATTTGAGAATATCACTATCGAAGATGGCAAGATGGGAACTTACAACAATCGTTGCGGTGGTGTTGTAGGTTATACTGGCGAGGGTAACTACACATTCAAGAACATCACTATTGAGGAGGATGTTGTTGTTGGAGGCCTTTGGGGTTCATTCGATTCTTCTGTCGGAGGTCTTATCGGTAGCGCAAACAGCAATTCGACATTCCTTATTGAGGATGTTACCCTTAACTGCCGCGTCGATGCTTACAACGACTTAACAGCAGCATATAAGTACTATGCATATCGTATGTGTGGTATGATTGTAGGTCGTGTTTATACCACAAAAGATGACAATGGTACAACCCGCCCAGACCCTGCAGCAAGCAACATCACTTGTAAGAATGTTGTGGTAAACTATGGCGATTGGATGAATTACCACTACTGTATGCAGCACCATCAGCGTGTGGAGGCTGGTTACACCTATGGTGGTCACAACACCAGCAACTGCACAGGCACAATTAGCTGCTATCCATTCGACCAAATCTTCGGTGGCGGTCAGTATGGTGTTTACGGTCTCAGAGCATACGATGGCGTAAAGGTAAATTACCCATACACCTACAATCAGTCTGAGCTTAGCACAAGTGCTGATGTAATCAACGCTATCAAGAACGGTCAAAATGTGAAGCTCGCTGCCGATGTTAATGTTGGCACAACACAGCTTGCACTCGACAATGTGAAGATTGACCTTAACGGACACACTCTTACAACTCAGATGACCTATGGCGGTATCTCGTTGAAGAATGGTGCTTCGATTAAGAATGGTACTATCGAGCACACCGCTACAGTAGCCGCTATCAAGGCCTACAATGTTGGCGAAATTGAGAATGTAACCATCAAGAATAGTTGCGCTACTGCAAATAAGACCGTAACAGGTATTGCTATTCAGCAGGGTGGTCATGTAGGCTCTATCAAGAATGTTAAGTTCGAGGGTGTAAGCCAGGCTATCGAGGTTGGCTATCAAGCAACAGTAGATCTTATCGAGGGCGTAGAGGTATATGGCAAGGCGAACGGTACTGCCGAGGGTATTGGTCTCGTAATCAATGGCGGCAAGGTTGGCAAAGCCGTGAACAGCACTTTCAAGGGCGATAACTACGGCGTTAAGATGCTTTTGAAGGGTGTATTTGCAGTTGGTCTCGAGTTGGAGGGCTGCTCCGTAGAGGGCACAACAGCATCGATTGCAGCCTACGACGAGAAGGGTATCTCGAACACAAGTGGTTCGCTCGTTCTTACATACGATGCTGCAACTACTCTCATAGGTCCATTTGTTTGGGACTTCGAGGATGAGTGCTTGGGCGTTGTTACACTCAACAGACCATAATAATCTGAAGATAATCCGCTTGCAAATGCGTTGCTCGAATTGGGCAACGCATTTTTTTAGTGAGTAGCGAGTAGCGAGTAGTTGAAAAAACTTTCAACTCTGCACTTTTAACTTAAAAAAGCTTTGTGGCGAAAATAATTCTTAATTCTTAATTACTACTGATGCGATAAATTTCGCTAAGCAGTAGTTAAACTGTTAAATATAAATTAGTTACAAGCGTTCTTTGATTTTTTGATTTGAAATTGTTGGTGGTAATTTTGTGGCTAAAACCTCAAAG
>SUZP01000049.1 GCA_015059865.1 Rikenellaceae bacterium
TGTACACAGTGATTAAGTTTCCTAGGCTTTTCACACACAAGAAAAGACATAACGCCTCTTTTGAAATATGTTCGCCGAAGGTTTTTAGACCTTTGACATTACAAAGATAGTAATTTTTTGTATCTTCTCACTACAAACTAATAAATTACACTTACAATGGAGAGAAGATTTACAATCTTTTTAGCTGCATAGCCGTAGGCTCGTGCCGTAAGTTAAGCGAACGAATTGGCGTTAGAGTCGTTAGGGATAATAAGAGTAATAGGCTACTCCTAATAACTATACAAAACGGGTATCATTTTCGATACCCGACAGCGGGAAATCGTTAAATATACAACTACCAACCACCATTGTCGAAGCGGTCATGGTCATACTCTTCGTCACGCTCTCGATCATCGTAGCGAATATCGTCCATATAGGTTGTACGCCAATCGCCATCCTCATTTTGGGATGTAGGAGTATCAGGTAGAAAACTTTGTCCTGAATCAGAATCTTGGTGTTGCCAAAAACTATGATTATGTTGTGTTGAATTCTCCTTCATTGGGTGTGGCCCCCAACAGTGTTCGTGTAGTGGACATTCGGGTTGGCAACCATAATTGTGATAGCCCCAAGGACAATTCTTCGTAATATACGGATATTTAGGTGTTGTTAGTTTTACAAGCATCCAAACTAATCCGCCTAATAAAAGAAAAATAATTATAGCCCAAATGATAATTGTCCCTATGTTATCAACAATTAGAGCAATGATTGCCAATGCAAAAATAGCTGTTATCATACCACTGAACATACCTTTATGTTTTTAATGTTGTTTCTTGTTGCAAAAATACTATGGTATTTTGACAATTTTCGTCAAGACTCCAAAACAAGTAAACAAAATTTTATAGTTTTCCGTTTTCCCTTTTCCGTTATAGCGAGCCGCAGGCTCGTGCCGTAAGTTAAGCCTTGCCACCGATAATTCGTTAGAAGCAATAGGATAAATGGGTGTTTAGTGAATTTAGGGATAATAGGGTATAATAAACATGGGAGTGTCTAAAAAATTTGTTAGACACGCCCGAAATATCGCTGTAATTTACAAATTTATAGACAATTACATTTTTAGTTAAGCGCCACTTTTGGCATCATTACCAACAAAAAAGACCTCCGATACGAGGTCTTTTTCGTGAGCGGTAGACGGGACTCGAACCCGCGACCCTTGGCTTGGGAAGCCAATGCTCTACCAACTGAGCTACTACCGCAATCTATTAAATTGTAGGGAGGCTAAAATCCAATTGGCCGTCTTGGCTTGTCGGCCTCTCTCTTTTTCACAGAGAGTTCTGCAATTGCCAAATAGATATTATCCAACTCTTTGCGCACATCCTCCGACAGGTCGTTTATCGCCTCGGCATTATCCTCATCGTTACGCTCCAACAGAGCCAACTTTGCTCTTATCTCTGCCAACTCAGCCGTAACGGTCGAGGTGGTAGTGATATAGTTGCGCATAGCTACAAAGGCTCGCATAATGGCGATATTGGCGTTTATGGCAACTTTACTACGCAAAATACCCGATAACATAGCAACACCCTCCTCTGTAAAAGCAAACATACTCGATGTTCCTATATTGTAATTCGGAGATATCACATTTTGTGATACCCCTATGGAAATCAATTGTTTAGCCTCTGCATCAGTGAGTCTAAACATAAAATCATCGGGGAAGCGTTCTATATTTCTGCGTACGGCCTGTTTCAGCACTCTCGTCTCCACTTGATACAATGCCGCCAAGTCGAAGTCGAGCATTACACGCTGACCTCGAACCTCGTATATCTTGCTCTGTATGGGAGTAACCTCGTGAGTAGCCATAATATAACTTGTTATTAGAGCAGCTTAGACAACGACTCCAAGTTCTTCTCGTTAAGCAGTTGTTTGCCCTCGGCAGTGTAGGCATAGTCGATGCGGTCGGCAAAATGGCTCTCAACCTTGTTGCGAACAACCTTCATCGTGCTATTAACCAATCCGTTCTGCTCGGTAAATGCCTCATCGACAATCGCCAAAGCCGCAGGTAACCAACGGTCTGGGAACTCCTCACCAAACTCGCCACCTGTGCGATATTTGCGAATTTCGGCATCAATCAGCTCCGCAGCCTTTGCAGCATCGTTACCAACCTCTCTGCGCAATGCCTCCTTGTTTGGCACTACGATAGCGATGGTATAAGGATTTTGGTTGTTGTGCAAGATAATCTGGTCGATATATGGCGACTTATCCACCATAGCCTCCTCCATACCTTCCGGGCTATACTTCTCGCCATCGCTCGAAATCAAAAGGCTCTTGAAGCGACCGAGAACATAGAGGAAACCATCTTTACCCATATATCCCATATCGCCCGTATGCAACCAACCATCAACAACGGTCTCGGCAGTTGCGACAGGGTTTTTCCAATAACCTGCCATAACATTCTCGCCCTTGATAACGATTTCTCCCTTCTCGCCCAACGGCATCTCGTTGCCATCGTTGTCGAGAATCTTCAACTCCAAAGGCTGAATAACCTTACCTGACGAGCCGAAGCGATGACGCCCCTTGCCGAGTGAGTTAGCCGAGATAATAGGTGTAGCCTCCGAAAGACCATAACCCTGCAACATCGGCATACCCACAGCGTAGAAGAATCGCTGCAACTCCGAGTCGAGCAACGCTCCACCGCCTACGAAGAATTTGATGTTGCCACCAAATCCTTGGCGCACCTTCTCGAAGAGAATCTTATCGAACAGCGCCACAAGCGGTTTCAGCACAAAACGCCAGCCCTTGCCCTTGGTGTAGCCATCTTGGTTATACTCGTAGGCAACCTTCAAAGCAAACTTAAAGAGTTTTTCGACCTTTGGTCCCTGCTTGTGAATCGAGGCCTCGATGTTTTTGCGGAAATTCTTTGCTAACGCAGGAACAGACAACAATACATGTGGCTTAACCTCGCGGATATTTACAGGTACATTCTTCAATGTTTCGAGTGGAGTGCGACCAACTTGCGTTGTAGCCACCGAAGCACCACAAGCCACCATAATATAGAAGCCTGCAACATGGGCAAAGCAGTGGTCGAGTGGCAAGATGATAAACATCGTATAGTCCGAAGGTATAGAGATACGAGTCAATGCCTGCTCGACATTTGCGGTGTAGTTGCGGTGTGTCAGGATAACACCCTTAGGGTCTGCCGTAGTACCCGAAGTGTAGGTAATTGTGGCGTAGTCATCATTCTGAATTGCTCGACCAATAGCCAAGAACTCCTCACGATGCTCGGCGAGATACTTTTCGCCCATTGCATTCAACTCCGCAAGGCTCATCTCGCCCTCCTGCAACTCGATATCGCCCCATACGATGATATGCTTCAAGAGTGGCAACTGCTCACGGATATTACGAATCTTCGGGAGTTGGTTGCGTGATACGAAGATTGTGCAAACCTCGGCGTGGCGCAGACGGAAAAGAAGGTCGTTTGCCTCCTCCAACTTTATCGACAACGGCACACTGACAGCGCCTGCATACAAGAGCCCCAACTCCGAGGTAATCCACGCATTGCAACCCTCTGCCAAAATCGACACTGCCTGCTTCGGTTTAATGCCGAGCGCAGCCAAGCCAGCACCCGTTTTCAAGGCTATCTCGCGAGTCTCAGCGTATGTAGTAGGCTCAAATTCGTTGGTCGTCTTTTCGAGCAAAAACGGCTTGTTGCCGAATTTCTCAACTGATGACTCGAATAGGTCTATAATTGTTTTTTTCATATTTAAAGTTAATTCGTGTGCTAATTTAGTCCATTTTGAGTACTGCCAAGAATGCAGTCTGCGGCACCTGCACCTGACCAATCTGGCGCATACGCTTCTTTCCCGCCTTCTGCTTTTCCAAGAGCTTACGCTTACGCGAGATATCGCCACCATAACACTTTGCAGTTACATCTTTACGCACCGCCTTTACGGTCTCGCGAGCGATAATCTTCGCACCGATAGCCGCCTGAATGGCAATATCGAACTGCTGGCGCGGTATCAACTCCTTCAACTTCTCGCACATCTTGCGACCAAAGTCGTAGGCGTGGTCGGCATAAATAAGCGACGAGAGCGCATCAACAGGATCGCCATTTAATAAAATATCCAACTTTGCCAACTTGCTGACCTCGTAGCCCGTACGGTGGTAGTCGAACGAGGCGTAACCCTTCGAGATACTCTTCAACTTATCGTAGAAGTCGAAGACAATCTCCGACAACGGCATCTCGAAATTAACCTCCACACGGTCCTGCGTGATGTAGGTCTGATTTTTGAGGATTCCGCGCTTGTCGATGCAGAGCTTCATCACCGGACCAAGGAAGTCCGCCTTGGTGATAATCTGCGCAAGGATATATGGCTCCTCAATCTTATCAATCTTTGTAACCTCAGGCAAGCCCGATGGGTTATGCACCTCGACAACATCGCCCATGGTGGTTGTAATCTTGTACGACACATTCGGTACGGTGGTGATAACATCCATATCGAACTCGCGGTAGAGTCGCTCCTGAATAATCTCCATATGCAACAATCCGAGGAAGCCGCAACGGAAACCGAAGCCGAGAGCCAACGAACTCTCAGGCTCGAAGGTCAGCGAGGCATCATTCAACTGCAACTTTTCGAGCGATGCACGCAAATCTTCGTATTGGTCAGCCTCCACGGGATAGACACCGGCAAAGACCATCGGCTTAACATCCTCGAAGCCTGCAATAGCCTCGGTACAAGGTTTTGCAACCGAAGTAATCGTATCGCCCACCTTCACATCTTTCGAATCTTTGATACCCGAACAGATATATCCCACATTGCCTGCCTTCAACTCGGCGCAAGGCTGCATCTTCAACTTCAAAACACCAATCTCGTCGGCATCGTACTCCTCGCCCGTATTGAAGAACTTGACGTGTTCGCCCTTCTTGATTGAGCCGTTGAAGATACGGAAGTAGGCGATAATGCCTCGGAACGGATTGAATACCGAGTCGAAAATCAAGGCCTGCAATGGCGCATTCTCATCGCCCTTCGGAGCAGGAACGCGGCTCACAATCGCCTCTAATACCTCGTCTACACCCTCGCCCGTCTTGCCCGAAGCGCAGAGAATATCGTCGTGGTCGCAACCGAGCAAATCGACAATCTGGTCCTTCACCTCGTCAATCATTGCCGATGGCATATCAATTTTGTTGAGTACAGGGA
This sequence comes from Rikenellaceae bacterium, assembly GCA_015059865.1. Lineage (GTDB taxonomy): Bacteria > Bacteroidota > Bacteroidia > Bacteroidales > Rikenellaceae > Alistipes. Next base: position 5,169 of record SUZP01000049.1, read on the forward strand.
TAATCTCCAAGTCGTTGCCGAATGCGAGGTAGAGGTTCGAGATGGTCTGCGCCTGAATACCCTGCGTAGCATCTACAACCAGCAACGCACCCTCGCACGAAGCGATAGCACGCGACACCTCATACGAGAAATCGACATGTCCCGGGGTGTCAATCAAATTGAGTGTATATTGCTCGCCATCACGCGCCACATAGTTCATCTGGATAGCGTGCGACTTAATCGTAATGCCCTTTTCGCGTTCGAGGTCCATATCATCAAGTACCTGCGACTGCATTTCGCGTTGGTTGAGTGTGTTGGTAGCCTCCAACAAGCGGTCCGCCAAGGTAGATTTACCGTGGTCGATATGGGCTATAATGCAAAAATTTCTTATCTTCTTCATAATCGCGGCAAAGATAGCAAAATAATTTGACAATTATCAATTGATAATTGACAAATTGCAACTTCTCCCCAATAAAAAGAAGCTGTCTAACAAGGTGATTTCTGCGTTAATCCCTTTACAAGGGCTTTTCCTCCTCGCGGCTCGGCAAAACAAATGCTTGTTTTGCCGAACTGGAGCAACCAAAAGCCTTCGAAGAAGGTTTAAGCCTTGAAATCCCTCTTGTTATACAACTTCTGACAGAGTGGGAGAGTTAAAAAAACTTGCCCTCCTCGCTTAGTTGCTGAACGATAATTGATTCTCTGATGTGTCGATAATTATAGGTTTCGACCTATCAATCTTGCCGGCCAAGATGCGTTTCGACAACTCGTTGATAACTTCGCGCTGAATAACCCTCTTTACGGGGCGTGCGCCGTATGCCGCATCGTAGCCGATATGGGCTATCCATTTGCGCGCCTTCTCGGTTACGCGCAACTCTACGCCACTCTGTTTGAGCATTTTGTGTACGATAGCGAGTTGTATATCGACAATTTTATAAATATCCTTCTCGCTCAATGGCTCGAACATCACAATCTCGTCAATACGGTTCAAAAACTCAGGTTTTAGGTGTTGCTTCAACTGCTCGACAACCTCTCGACGAGTATCCTCGACAATCTCCGCCGGCACCTCGCCACCCTCGCTCATAGCGCGCGAAAATCGCTCCTGAATGGTGAAAGCGCCCATATTCGAGGTCATAATAATTATCGTATTGCGAAAATCGACCGTGCGCCCCTTGTTGTCGGTCAAACGACCATCGTCAAGCACCTGCAACAAGATGTTAAAGACATCGGGGTGAGCCTTCTCAATCTCGTCGAGCAAAACAACCGAATATGGCTTACGGCGCACAGCTTCGGTGAGTTGTCCGCCCTCATCGTAGCCAACATATCCCGGAGGCGCTCCAACCAAACGCGATACGGCGTGTCGCTCCTGATACTCGCTCATATCTATTCGAGTCATCATATTCTCGTCGTTGAACAGAAACTCCGCCAAGGCGCGTGCCAACTCGGTCTTACCGACTCCCGTAGAGCCGAGGAAGATAAACGAGCCGATAGGCTTCTTCGCATCCGACAATCCTGCACGCGAACGGCGCACAGCGTCGGAAACCACGCTTATAGCCTGCTCCTGACCTACCACGCGAGCGTGGAGTGCCGACTCCATATTGAGCAACTTCTCGCGCTCGGAGGCCAACATTCGCTTTACGGGTATTCCGGTCCAGCGCGATACCACCTCGGCGATATCCTCGGCATCGACCTCCTCCTTAATCATCGAGCCGCCCGAAGTCTGCTCGTTGAGCTCCTCTTTGAGCTTGGCAATCTTGTTCTCCGCCTCAACGATAGAGCCGTAGCGAATTTCGGCAACTTTTCCGTAGTCACCTGTGCGCTCCGCCTGCTGAGCCTCGATTTTGAGTTGCTCGATGCGCTCCTTGTTCTGTTGAATTTTGCGAATAAGGTCGCGCTCGCCCTCCCACTTAGCTCGCATCGAAGAGGATTTTGTCTTTAACTCGTCAATCTCCTGATTGAGTGTTGCAATACGCTCCTTATCCCCCTCGCGGCGAATGGCCTCACGCTCGATTTCGAGTTGGCGAATACGGCGGTCGAGCGAATCCAACTCTTCGGGTACGGAGTTCATCTCCAAACGGAGTCGCGATGCCGCCTCATCGACCAAATCTATCGCCTTGTCGGGCAAAAATCGGGTGGTGATATAGCGATGCGATAGCTCCACCGCCGAGACTATCGCCTCATCCTTAATTCGTACCTTATGGTGGTTTTCGTAACGCTCCTTCAATCCTCGCAAAATGGATATTGAGTCCTCAGGCGAAGGCTCATCAACCATTACCTTCTGGAAGCGTCGTTCAAGCGCCTTATCCTGCTCGAAATACTTCTGAAATTCGTCGAGTGTGGTGGCTCCAATGGTGCGGAGTTCGCCACGAGCAAGTGCAGGTTTCAAAATGTTGGCAGCGTCCATTGCACCGCTTGTCTTGCCAGCGCCGACAAGGGTGTGAATCTCATCGATAAAGAGCAGGACTTCTCCCTCACTCTCAATTACTTCGTTGATTACAGCTTTGAGTCGCTCCTCAAATTCGCCCTGATACTTTGCACCTGCAATCAGTGCGCCCATATCGAGCGAGAAGATGCGCTTCGAGCGTAGATTTTCGGGCACATCGCCATCGATAATTCGGTGGGCGATACCCTCCACAATAGCGGTCTTTCCGACACCCGCCTCACCCACAAGTACGGGGTTGTTTTTGGTGCGGCGCGAGAGAATCTGCAATACTCGGCGAATCTCCTCGTCGCGACCAATTACAGGGTCTAACTTACCCTTTTGTGCCTGTTCGTTGAGGTCTATGGCGTAGCGCGATAGGGCCTCTAATTTTTGGTTGTTAGTTTGATTTGTATTCATAGTTTTATTATTTAGTTTCTCATCTTCTAATTTTTCGCTCCAACAAATCTTTTGCCAAGTAGTTTATGGGGTGTCGTTTTGGCATTTAAAGGGGCGTAAATGACAAATGTGTGCCAGAAAAACGCCATTTTGGCTGAAAGATGTGACAATATTATTTATGGTTAAAATGGATGTAGATAGTTGAAAGTTATAAAAATAATTCTTACATTTGTAAAGTTTGTTAACCTAAAACAGTATAGTGAATATGAGGAGATATTTTTATACGCTATTAGCAACTTTTGTGTTGCTGTTTGTGTCGAGTAGCTCGGCTTTCCCAACTAAGCGAACCGACCGTGCAATCAAAAAAGTCTTAAAAGAGTTTCAGGCGGTGGGAATTTCGGCTGCCGTAGTTAAAGATGGAAAGATTGTCTATAATAACTCGTTTGGTTATAAAGACTTAGAGAGTAAAACTCCACTTCGCAACGACCACCTTATGCGCATTGCCTCAATCTCGAAATCGTTTACGGCAACTGCGTTGATGCAACTTGTTGAGCAGGGAAAAATCTCGCTTGATGATGATGTAAGCGGCCTGATTGGTTTCAGAATTCGTAATCCTCGCTTTCCTGACACACCTATTACATTGAAGATGCTCTTGTCGCATACGGCAGGTCTTCGCGACAAAGGTGGATACTCAACGCTTGACCGTATCAATCCTGCAATCAATGGCGATTGTGCAGGTGCCTATTTCGAGTATGAACCGGGAACAAAATATCACTATTCTAACTTGGGGTTAAATCTTGCAGGCTCGATTCTCGAAAAGGTTTCGGGTGTGCGATTTGATGAATATATCAGAAAAAATATCTTCGAGCCCCTTAATATCTATGGTGGTCACAATGTCGATGAACTCGACAAATCAAGACTGGCGAGCATTTACAGATTTCGCAAAAATAGACTTGTGAGGTCGAAGGGCGCATATCGAAGCACAGCCGACAAGATGCCTACCTATGTTATGGGGTATTCGACACCTATATTTTCGCCTACGGGTGGCGTGAAGATTACGGCACACGATTTGGCTATCTATATGATGATGCATATGAACTATGGCGAGTATAATGGTGTCCGCTTGATTTCGGAGAAGAGTGCGAAGTTGATGCAGACCCCCGTGAGTGAAGGTCGCACTCGATATGGTCTTTGTTTGAGGGAGTATGTCAATTTTATTGATGATGACAAGTGTAATGTGGCAGGCCAATACCTTGTTGGCCATACGGGTAGCGCCTATGGCTTGAAGAGTATTATGATATGGAGTCCTGTCGATGGTTGGGGTATCGTTGCTATGACCAACGGCTTCGCTCTCAATCACAATAAAGATATTAGAAGAGCTCTCGCAAATGCAATCTATAACGCCTGCATAAAGAGATAGTGGCTTATCCAATCATACGAGCGATAGGACTCTATCTATCGAGAAAAGAGATATTTTGAAGAAAAATTTAACAATTCGTTTTTTATTCTAAATTTTATGTGTATCTTTGCGGGCTGAATTATGTTCAACACATAACAATTTTAAGTTAAATGTTTGTAATAGTAGAGATTGCAGGTCAGCAGTTCAAGGCTGAGAAAGGTCGTAAGCTCTTTGTTCACCGTCTTGCAGGCGAGGTAGACTCGTCGGTGAGCTTCGACAAGGTCCTGCTCGTAGAGAATGGCGGTCAGGTTAAGGTTGGCGCACCTGTTGTGAAAGGCGCTAGCGTAAAGTGTAAGATTCTCAAGCACCTCAAAGACGACAAGGTCTTGGTGTTTAAGAAGAAGCGTAGAACTGGTTATCAGAAGTGCAACGGTCATCGCCAGTATCTTTCGCAGATTTTAATTGAGGACATTGTTGCATAACCTAAAAACTGTTAGAGAAGTATGGCACACAAAAAAGGTGTAGGTAGTTCGAAGAACGGCCGTGAGTCGGAGAGCAAACGACTCGGTTTGAAGCTTTTCGGTGGTCAGTTTGCTAAGGCAGGCAACATCATCGTTCGTCAGCGTGGTACTGTTCACAATGCAGGCGAGAATGTAGGTATGGGCAAGGACCACACCCTCTTCGCATTGGTTGATGGTACAGTAGTTTTCACTAAGAAGCGCGACAATCGTTCTTATGTGAGCGTTAAGCCATTGGCTTAATTCTGAGAGAACATTTTAAATTTAGGGCATCCTCTTTCAAAGACGGATGCCCTAATTTTTTAGTGAGGAGTTTCCAAATTGATAATTGACGAATTGACAATTGACCTTCGGTCTTCACTGCTCCGCCTCGGCATAGTGTGCAAGCGCCCTCTGCTCTCGGCTCAATCGCAGCGGTGATAATTAAAGGAATTTTTAATTTTTAATTCTTAATTTTTAATTACTTTCTCGCGCTCCCCAGTAAAGGGCGGAACGCCCGCCCCCAGTAAAACACCGCAGGTGTGTCCCCAGTAAACCCCAGTTTTGTTGCGCCTTGACCACCTTAGGAGTTTAGACGAGAGACGAAAGACGAGAGCAAACCCCTCCGCCCTTCGGGTACCTCCCCTAAGACAGGGGAGGAGTTAAAAAAAGTAAGAGTCCCCACAACCAAAAAGAGGCTGAATAAAAAGTCTATTTTGTCGTTACGCCCGCCCTCAAATTCTTCATTTTGCCAAGTAAGCTGCATTTTGGGATTTAGTAATATCGATTGGCGAGGGTACAAAAAAGGCGTGCTCCTCGTTATGTACTGACCCCAAAAAGTTGGACTGATTAATAAAAAGAATTTTATTGGTAAAGAGTTCGGTATTGCACCGGACTCTTTCCGTTTAATTTTAGTTTAATACGGTCGTTATTATAGTAGTTAATAT
>SUZP01000050.1 GCA_015059865.1 Rikenellaceae bacterium
CGTAATCTCGAATTACAGCCATTGGGAGAACTTCCTCTACTTCTGTGGTTTGACCTTCTATGACATCCTTTCGTTCGGTTTCGGCTATGGCCGTTCGCGCTTTATCACAGCAAAGACTCTCCGCGAGTACCTCCCAACTTCGGTTGCCAAGGGCTTGAAGGGTGGTGTCGTTTACCACGATGGTCAGTTCGATGACGCTCGTATGGCTTGCAACTTGGCACAAACTTGTGTAGAGCAGGGTGGTGTTGTTGCTAACCGCACAGAGGTTGTGAAGGTATTGCACGATGAGAAGGGTAAGGTTGCAGGTGTTGTAGCAAAAGACCTCCTCACAGGCAAGGAGTACACCGTAAAGGCTAAGGCTGTTATCAACGCCGCAGGTTGCTTCGTTGATGAGGTGTTGCAGATGGATAAGCCGGGAGAGGCTAAGATGGTTGTTCCTTCGCAGGGTGTTCACATCGTTCTCGATATGAAGTTCTTGCAGAGCGACTACGCTATCATGGTTCCAAAGACCTCGGATGGTCGTGTATTATTCGCAGTGCCTTGGCACGATAAGGTGGTTGTTGGTACTACCGATATCCAGCGCCCTACCGCAGAGAGCGAGCCACGCCCACTCGATGAGGAGATTCAGTTTATTCTCGATACCGCAGGCCTCTATATGAACCCTGCTCCAACTCGTGCCGACATCGTTTCTGTATTTGCAGGTCAGCGACCACTCGCAGCGCCTAAGAAGGAGGGTAAGAAGTCGAAGGAGGTTTCGCGTTCGCACAAGGTTGTAGTTTCGGACAACGACCTCATCACCATCACCGGTGGTAAGTGGACCTCGTATCGTAAGATGGCTGAGGATACCGTTGATAAGGCTATCAAGTTGGGTAAGGTTGAGAAGCGCAAGTGCGTAACCAAGAAGTTGAAGGTTCACGGCTGGCGTCCAAATCCAAACTTGGCAGACCACATGTATGTTTACGGTGCTGACGAGCCTGCAATCCTCGATATGATTAAGGAGAATCCTGCACTCGGCGAGAAGTTGTCGGAGAAGTACGACTACACCGTAGCGGAGGTGCTTTGGGCTATTCGTCACGAGATGGCTTTGACCGTAGATGATGTTTTGGCTCGCCGTGTACGCCTCTTGTTCGTCGATGCTCGTGAGGCTCAGAAGGCTGCTCCACGCGTAGCGGAGATTATGGCCAAGGAGCTCGGTCGCGACCAAGCTTGGATTGACGAGCAGGTTGCTTCGTTCACCGAATTGGCTACACATTACTATGTAGCATAGTACTATATATTAATTGGTTAGGTTTATTTTAAGGAGAGTGTGCCCACATTTTTTTTCGGGGCACACTTTTTTTGGCATAAGTTGTAGGGCGATACAAATTTCACTATATTTGCATAGTGAAACATTAAGATATGGATTGGCTACTCGAACTCGGATATATTGGGCTCTTCGTAGGCTCGTTCCTCGCCTCGACAGTTGTACCATTTAGCGCAGATGTATTGCTGATTGGTATGTTGGCGGCAGGGGGCTCGCCATGGGTAGTTATTGCTGTCGCCACGATTGGTAACTTCCTCGGAGGATTAACATCCTACGGAATAGGCCGTTTAGGCAAGTGGGAGTGGATTGAAAAGCTCGGTGCAAATCCCGAAAAGATAGCTCGTCACAAGGCCAAAATAGATAAATATGGAGCGTGGGTAGCACTCCTATCGTGGGTGCCATTTATAGGCGATATCTTAGCAATAGCACTCGGCTTTTTTCGCGTAAAGTTCGTGCCATCGGCACTCTTTATGCTGCTCGGTAAGTTCGGGCGATTTGTGGCGTGGTATCTTATATACGCCGCATTATAGGGTGAAGACTACCCCACCACTATCTCTGCATAGAGGTCAAAGTCGTCGGCTGCGGTGATGCGAACATCGTAAAATCTGCCCCTCATCAAGCGTTTGTGGCTCGAAATCAAAATCTCTTCGTCTACCTCCGGTGAGTCGTACTGCGAACGACCAATGTAGTATTCGCCCGACTTGCCGTCAATTATCACGCGCTCCACCTTTCCAACGCGCTCTTCGTTCTTCGCGTGCGAAATCTCCGCCTGAATAGCCATCAGATGCTCGGCACGATAATCTTTTACGCGCTGCGGAACATTATCCTTCAGCTTCGTTGCCGAGAAAGTCCCCTCCTCCTCCGAGTATGGGAATACGCCAAGTCGGTCGAAGCGGAGTCGCTTAACCTCCTCGCACAACTCCTCGTAGTCGGCTGCACTCTCGTTCGGATAGCCCACCAACATCGTGGTACGAATGGCGATATCGGGAATTGCCTTGCGCAGTCGCTCAATCAGTTCGAGAGCCTCCGCCTTGGTGTGGCGGCGATGCATCAGCTCTAACTGATTGTCCGAGAGGTGCTGCAACGGAATATCAAGGTATTTACAAATCTTAGGCTCACGCGCCATAACCTCGATAACATCCTGCGGGAAGTCGGTCGGATAGGCATAGTGGAGGCGAATCCACTCTATGCCCTCCACCTTGCAGAGCTTTTCGAGCAGCTCCGCCAAACAACGCTTGCCGTACAGATCAACGCCGTAGTAGGTGGTATCTTGCGCCACCACCATAATCTCTTTAACCCCCTTTGCAGCAAGATTTTGAGCCTCCTCCAACACCTGCTCCATAGGCACGGAGCGATGCTTGCCACGAATTAGCGGAATGGCACAGTAACCACATCGCCAATTGCAGCCCTCACCGATTTTGAGGTAGGCGTAGTGTTTCGGAGTGGAGAGTTCTCGCTGTGTCTCGACCTCTGTGCGGTAGTCGCCCGTTAAGGCGCGCACCACGCCATCGAATGTTCTTGCGCCGAAGTAGTCATCAACCTCAGGTATCTCCTCGCGCAACTCGTCAGCATAACGCTCCGAAAGACAGCCGATAACAAATAACTTTTCGATAAGCCCTGCTCGTTTTGCCTCCACGCAATTGAGAATGGTGTCGATACTCTCCTCCTTGGCATCGCCAATAAAGCCGCAGGTATTCACCACCACGACCTTTGCATCTGTGCGGTCGCTATCGAAGCGAATCTCGTAGCCCGCCTCCGTAAGCTGCGCAGCGATATGCTCCGAATCGACACGATTCTTGGCGCAACCGAGCGTTATGATATTTACAATCTTCATTGCGGACTATTTTCTACCAAACAACGCCTTAACAAACTGATGACGGTCGAAGATGCGGAGCTGGTCGATGCCCTCGCCAATGCCAATATAGCGCACCGGCACTTTGAATGCATCGCTGATACCAACTACAACACCGCCCTTTGCCGTTCCGTCTAACTTTGTGATTGCCAACGATGTAACCTGCGTGGCCTGAGTGAATTGACGAGCCTGCTCGAAGGCATTTTGTCCCGTTGAGCCGTCAAGCACAAGCATAACCTCGTGCGGAGCGTCAGGAATAACCTTCGCCATAACATTTCTAATCTTGGTCAATTCGTTCATCAGGCCAATCTTATTGTGCAGACGACCTGCTGTGTCAATCAGCACCACATCGGCACTGTTTGCCACTGCCGAACGCAGTGTGTCGAATGCCACCGATGCAGGGTCCGAGCCCATATCCTGACGAATCATTGTAGCCCCGGCACGCTCCGCCCATACGCCGAGCTGGTCGATAGCCGCAGCACGGAAGGTGTCCGCCGCACCGATATAGACCTTCTTGCCTGCACGGGTGAGTTGCGCTGCCAATTTTCCGATTGTGGTAGTCTTGCCTGCGCCATTTACGCCGACAACCATAACCACATAGGGTGTTCCCTCCTTGACATCGAGTCCAAAGGTGTCGGCTTTGCCCTCGGCAGCCTCCATCAACGAGGCTATCTCATCGTAGAGGATATTGTACAACTCATCGCTATTTACATACTTGTCGCGAGCCACACGCTCCTCGATATTGCGGATAATCTTCACCGTAGTATCTACGCCCACATCGGAGGTTATCAACGCCTCCTCCAAGTCATCGAGCAGGTCGGCATCCACAGTCGAACGCCCTGCCACAGCACGATGCAACTTCGCAAAAAATCCCTCTTTTGTCTTTTCGAGGCCTGTGTTAAGCTCCTCTTGCTCAACTTGCGCCACCTCCTGCACCACCTCAGGCGCAACCTCGGCAACCTCCTCGCTCTTCTTCTTTTTGAATATATCAAACAATCCCATAATTCAACAATGTCTTAAAATATTAACTCTATATATTACTTTTCGATAAAACTCTTTTTCCTCAACTCTATCAACATTTGTGGGCGATTGGTGTTGAGATAGTCGGCGCCAAGTCCCATATATTTCAGCATACTCGCCTTCGAGTCTACATCATCCCATACCAATATCTTCACGCCGACACTATGCGCATTCTTGATGCACGAATAATCCTTATTAACCGTGTCGGAGCTATAATTGAGCGTAAATCCATCTACGGCAAGTTCAGAATAGGACCTCTTCACATTTGCATTCGGATAGAAAATAACCATATCCGGTGCTTCGCTCTTGCACTTTTCTATAACACTCTTAGCATCTGCATACGGGCTAATTAACCAATCTGCCTTGTCGAGAATACTCTTTTCGCGCAACATTGCAATAATATCATCTAAGCACGCAGTATCCTTCACATGTATCATCAATCTGATAGAGGTGTTTTTGAGGTACTCATTAAGATACGATTCGAGAGTTGGCAACTTCTCGCCATTGGAGAGTGTCATATCTGCAATATCGCTGTAATTTGCCGTTTTAATGGTTACTCCATCAATTTTTTCATCGTGTGTTACCACCAATACACCATCTGCTGTCGCCCATACATCCAACTCCACAGCATAGCAACCCTCCAACGCCTGCGCCCTTTGAAGTGCTGCGATAGAGTTGTGTGGCTTATTGTTCGTACCATCCACATACCAATATCCGCGGTGGGCAATGGACTTGGTCGTATGAGGCAACTCAGCATCGGGAGTAACCGTAAATGTCGTTGAGGCAATCTTCAACTCATCCTCACCGCGATGCAAGATGAGATCGTACGAGTCGGACGGCAGACCTGTCGGGATAACAATTGTAGCTCTACCCTCAACCGATGTGGTTGTGCAGGTGTAAGTGATATTCGACTCGGTTGATTTAAGCGTGATTGTATCGCCCTGCTCTATTCCATTGCCATAGACCGAGTACTTCCAACCCTCGGCCACCTCAACCATAGGGAAATACTCGACATCCGACACATTTATAGAGAGCGTACGAGGCCAACTCTTTTGCGCCTCCAGATACAGAAGTTTTACCTCGGCAGCAGAGAGTGGTTTATCGTAGATGCGAGCCGCTGCAATACATCCATTTAGAGAATTTTCGGCCGAAGTGGTCGATTTAGGATCGCCTCCGATGATAAAGTTTGTAACACTCGTATGTTTGAAGTTACCCGTACAGTCCGTAACGATGCCTGCCTGTTCGCCATCAACATAGAGTACAACTTCGCCTGTATCCTTGTTCCAAACACCTACAAGGTGATAGAACTCATCTAACTCCATTTGCGATTTCTCGCCACGAGCACCCTTATATTCCCCAGCTACATAGGGTAAAAAACCTACCGAATTTGTATATATACCATTCGTAGCATCAACTCTAAAACCCGTTCCTCCGCTTTGGTGAGAGGAGAATAGGCTCATCTTCGCAGATTTCGACACCAATCCTATCATCTCTAAGGTGTGTCCGTCATTCTGCATAACACCGAGGGCATTACTCTTCGTATAAGCAACACTATAATATCCAGATGTTGTTGCTGTGGCAGGTGTGTTTGTAAATTTCGCGACATAGGCTCCATTGGTGCTTGGATATGTTGTCAAGGTTGCACTCGGCTTGTAGCCAATCTCAGACTGCATACCCGAAGCATCGTACGCCGTACCATCCGCCTTGAATACAACATCGAGCATATCGGCCTGTGGCACTTCGGACATTGTCAAGGCTGTCTGCGCAAGCACCTGCGTAGTTGCACCACGCACAAGCTCGACACTATAGTTACCACTCTCAAAGTCGGCAGGAATAGTAGCCGAAGCTCCATCGGGATAGATTTTTGTTTCGCACTCGTAACTCTTTGACGGTGTGCGAAGCCTTAAAACATCCCCTGCAACAAAGCCTTCACCTTTAACCATAAGGCTGTAACCTGCACTCACCTTCTCCTCCGACACGCAACGAACCTCTTCAATCAGCTCTGTTGCCGTATAAGCAAAGGCCGACATCTCAATCACCTCATTACGCTCTATCGTGCGATTGAAAGTGTTGGTTTTTGTCATTGCGCAGCCCACATTGTCGTAGATTGTTACCGCAAAGCCCTTGGCCAAAGCCACCGGCGGTATCGCAATAAATAGATGCTGCGCCTCGCTTGTCAAGGTCAGAGGGGTATTCAGCGTTATAACATTCCCTTCGCCATTGAGTTTCACGATAGGCTCCTCGCCCTCGAAGGTGATTTGTGCCGAGCCGGCAATAGCCTCGCCTGCAACACTCCTCAACTCCACCTTTGTCAGAGTGGCAGAACCCGTAATTGATAGACGCACAACGGCGGTTATATTCTTGAAATAAAGATGCTCTTTATCGCCTACCGCAGCCATCAAACAGCTTTTATCATAGCTCTCCTTATCGGCACGCCAACTCTGCACAGAGGGGTAATCGACCGTCAGAGTTGAACCCGAAAGGTCTATATCTTTATCGTATGGATATACCGCATAGAATTTGCCATTGCCCAGAGTTGCCGCGCCATTAAATTTGCCCGACTGGCTATCCGCGCCCTCTATCAAGGTGTAGCAGCTCTGCTCCTCTGTTCCCGAAAATACGGATATTGCATCCTCCGCCTCCCAAAAATGTTTATAGATACCTTCTGCTTGCTCAAAATATAGTCGCGATGGGCGTTCGCCATCTGTTACAGCCACGATAGTATGAGATACACCCTGCGGAGATGATGTTGTACGGCTCTCATCGAAGCGCACACAACCCATCGCAATAGCAACGATTACCACCACAAGATACAATTTTCTCATACTGCTACTCTTTGACTGACTATAATTCAAAATGCAAAATTAGCAATAATTAAGAATATTTCCAACAACTTTAACCACTCGAAACGGACAATACAGATGGCACTTGACACTATTCCTCTATAAAAATATGGGACTCATTATATTTTCTCAGCTATTTTTTGTATATTTGCATCAATGAATAGTTACTAAAACATATATTATGAAGAGATTTTTATCAATTTCCGTTTTAATTTCGGCCGCCATTATGCAGGTTGCGGCCCACAATTTCGACGATTTCAACTGCTTTGCAGTACTTGCAGGTCGCCACGCCACCACCGATGGCTCGGTGCTATTGGCACACAACGAGGATGACAGTGGCGAGCAGATGCTCAACATCTACACCGTGCCTCGCAACGAGCAGAAGGGCACAAGCAAATACCTATGGATTGAGTTCCCCGGTATGAAAGTTGCCGACGCTGCACTCAACGAGTATGGCGTAGCGGTAGTATCTGATGCTTGTCGTTCGCGTGAGGATAGAGCCGATGTAACCGACGGAGGTGTTGTCTACGAGGTGCGTATGACCGTAGCAAAGTACGCTCGCTCGGCACGCCACGGCGTAGAGCTGATTAAGGAGCTGATGGAGAAGCGCGGTTATGCCGACAGCGGCCGCACCTACATCATCGCCGACAGCCGCGAGGGCTGGGTTTGCTCGCTCGTGCGTGGTCGCCACTGGGTAGCTCAGCGCGTACCAGACGACCAAGTGATGATAATTCCTAACAACTACTGCATCACCGAGGTAAACTTGGAGGATACCGCAAACTTTATGGGCTCGCCCGACCTTATCTCGTACGCTATCGAGCGCGGTTGGTACAACCCTGAGACAGATGGACCATTCTCGTTCAAGAAGGTCTACTCCAATCCTAAGACGCTCCACAGCGACCGCAACTACATCCGCCATATGTCGGCACTCAACCTTATCACCGGCAAGAACTACACCACAGACCCTAACACCTATCCATTCAGCGTGAAGGCCAACCGCAAGATTGGCATCAACGACTTGATAGAGGTTTTGGGTAGCCACGGCGACAATGTTATAGTTAAAACTCAGCACAAGAAGGCTCCTTTGCACCCTTCGTGCATCTGCGTAGACCGCACTATCAACGCCTCTATATTCCAGCTCCGCAATTGGTTGCCAACCGAGATTGGCTCATTGATTTGGACTACGGGAGGTCGCCCATGCTACGAGCTCTTCGTGCCTTGGTATGTGGGAATGAGCAAATCACCAGAGGGATTTCAGCGTTTTACCACAGCCGAAGAGGCCGAGGCTAAACATTTCAGCGATGCCAAGAATATGCGCGCAAGCTATCCTGAGGCTGCTGCTTGGAAGTTCATATCGTTTTGGGAGTGGCTTATCTCCGACTACAACAAATATATCGGTGCTACCAAAAATGCTACTCACAAGCTACAACAAGAGGTTTTCAAACAGCAGACCGAATTCGAGGCAGGCTTTGTAAACCTCTATGACTCAAAAACTAAGATTGTAACCGAGCGCGCCAAGTTGGAGAAGAGACTCAACAACTACACCGCATCGTGGTACGACCGTTATTTCAAGACTCTCGAAAAAATCAAGAAGAGCCAAAAATAATTCGCCTCGACAATTCGTTTAACTATCTAAGGAGACATTTAGAGGAGGGCCGCTATATGACTTTTTTCGCAATATTAGTCATCGCGATATTTATGGCAAACTCGGCCGTTGCGCAAGACCTACTTGTCAAGCGTACGGGCGAGCAGATGAAGGTTAAGGTGTTGAAGGTGACGAAGAAGAGGGTGGAGTTCGTGCGACACGGCACGGAGCTACCCGTATACTCCCTGCCCATTTCGGATATTGACTATATCCAATACCCTATGGGCGACCGCGACACCTTCAACAAGAGGAATGAAGCACCAGCCTCTAAACCTGCAAAAAAGGAGAGTATCTCCGCGACAACCTCCTCGGAAAAGCCTGAGCGATGGCACGGCCCCGTACCTCCACCCAAAGGCACAAATATAGCCGTAGAGCCCATTGTAGAGAGTAAAAAGGGGGAGTATTCCATAGGTAGTATCTACGACAAAAATGGTGTTCGTGGCGTAGTCATAATGCTCTACGACGATGGCAACCACGGCCTTGTGATGTCGCTCGATGAGGTGTGCTTGGCGTGGTGTAAGCTGCATCGCAAAAAGACAAAGAAGGTTGGAGCCAATAACAAGACCGATGGTATGGCCAATATGCAGGCTGTCGAGAGATACATCACAGAGAAAGGCTTGTCGTGGAGCGACTTCCCAGCGTTTGAGTGGTGCCGCAATAAGGGCGAGGGGTGGTTTTTGCCCTCTATCAACGAGTTGTGGAGCGCAGGTACAATGTACTTGGGTGGCTCGCGTATGGCCGGCAGCCGTCGTTTCCGCAAGAATTTCAACCAGAGTATAATCGAAGCGGGTGGAACGCCATTGAGTAATATTATGTTCTACCACTCCTCCACCGAGGATGCCAAGGATGAACAAAATTCGCTCTACTCGCATATGAACTCCGAGCAGCCACATATCCGTTCGGGCTACAAGGCCGACGACCTATTTGTGAGGGCATTCTACAAGTTCTAATAATAAGATTAATAATGGCGAGTCGCAGATGGACTCGCCATTATTAGTTACATCACCTCATAGCCTCTCTACAACAGTGTCACCAATAACACTATCGCTGTAATTGCTACGACAACGGCTACTGCCACGCGGATAGCCAACATCTTGCAGCCACGAGGCATACGAATACCACAATAGGGGCATCGCTCCATACTTATTGGAATGGGTACTCCGCACTCCGGGCAGATTACCGTAGGCTCATTGTTCGGATTAATATCCTTTGGACTTGCTACCATTCTAATAAAAAATTAAGAGTTAAAAATTAAGAGCTGAGAATTATTTTATCTTCTATCTCCTCACTATTTCCAATAGTTCTAACGGTCTATCGACAATGTAGTCTGCTCCGCACTCCTCCAACTCCTCGCGCGAGCGAAAGCCCCACGAGCAACCTACCGAGCAGACGCCTGCCGCCTTGGCAGTCTGGATATCCACACCCGAATCTCCAACCATAAAGGTTGTGTCGGGCGCAGCATCGCACTCCTTCATAATTAACTCCAACAGAGCCGCATCGGGCTTCAACGGAAAGCCCTCGCGATTGCCATATACCACCTTAAAGTCGATATCGGAGAAGATATTTGCAATCAACTTCTTGGTGCCTGCATCGAACTTATTTGAGGCAACGGCCATAGTCCAGCCCGCATCTTGCAGCGTGTGCAGCACCTCCCGTATACCTTCGTAGGGGTGCGAATAGCGGTCTATGTGGTCGATATAGTAGGCGAGGAAATCGCATCGCGCTGCCGCCACATATTCGGCTGTGCGCAGATTTTCGGGCAGCGCGCGCTCCACAAGGCGCAGAATGCCATTACCCACCATTGCACGATACTCCTCGCAGGTGTGCTCGCCGAGCCCTCGCAGACGAAGCATATAGTTACACGCCTCCGAGAGGTCGCCAATCGTATCGAGAAGCGTACCGTCGAGGTCGAAAACAACAAGTTTATTAGAGAATTGCGCCATAACGGGACAAAGATACAAAAAACTATCGTTTTAATTAAGAATTGAGAATTAAGAATTACTACTGATGCAATAAATTTTATTAAAATAATTTTTGTTCTTTGACATTTTGGTTTTTGATTGTTGATTGGTCGGTTGTGAGCAATTCTCGGATTGGAGTCTTTGCAAATGCAGATACTCCCA